>CAYMKD010000050.1:0-10952 GCA_964390435.1 uncultured Pseudobdellovibrionaceae bacterium
ACCGTTCGATCTGCAAAATGCGATTGATCTAAGAATTAAAAAAAAAAACATTCAATTTTTTAAAATTTTCTAATAATTAATACTTTAATACTGTTTTCTACTTTAATTTTATATTTAAATATTAAATCATGATTACTTAAGTAAAGCAGCCGCAATGGCTATCATTTGATTTTAATCTGGTTTAAATTTAAATATTTTACTTTTATCTCCACTTTCACCATAAATGAGCAGCTCTGGATATTCAAATTGATTCTTAATTTCATATTTTATATTAGCTAGTTTAAATAATTCTATGATTTTACTGAGCCGATCTGATTCTTTGTATTTTAAATTGACTAGTCCCTTTAAAGAACCCACACCTTCGCTTAAAGCTAAAAGTACCGATAATATTGGAAACAAATCAGGCATACTTAAAATATCTTTACTTATAGCTTTAAGATGTTTTGAATTTTTAATTATGAGGCTTGCATCTTTAACCACAATATAAGCACCCATTTCTTTTAAAATTTCTAAAAAGACTGAGTCTGGTTGCAAAGACACTTCTGGCCACTGACTAATTTGCAACTCTCCCTGTAAGGCCGCAAAGGCTGCAAGAGCAAATGCAGAGCTCATATCAAGTTCAACCAAAATTTTATCTACTGTAACAGTCTGATTACTAACAATTAAATAATTAAATCCGTTTTTAACTTGCTCTTCAACAATGTTTAAACCAGCTGATTTAACAAGCTCAATTGTCATTCGCCAGTAACTTTCTGAGGCCATAGGTGCTTCAATAAAAAACTCTAAATCAAAGGGCAAACTCCAGGAGCTTAATATAAGAGCGCTTGCAAATTGACTTGAGCGCTCCGCGCGTACTGAAATCCTTTTTTGTGGTTTTTGCCAACCATTTGATTTTATAGCTAAAGAATTCTGATTCCTTTCGACCTCAACGCCCAGTTCTTTAAGCACAGCTATCAATTCTTCCTGCGGACGCTGCAAAAGCCTCTCACTTCCTATAAGTTTAAACTCACCTTTTTCACGAGAAAGTCGTAGAGCTAAAAAGCGCAAAACTGTACCTGCAGATCCACAATCAAAAATTTGTTGTGAATTTAAATTTTTTAAAGCTTGTTGCATTAGCCCAACATCATCTGCATTAGATGACCCCTCAAGCTTTAGTGAATTTTTAAAAGATTTTATTATTAATGCCCGGTTAAAAAGTGATTTAGAGCTGGAGAGTTTTCCAGAGTATTTAAAACTCACCTCACAAAACCCTCAGACTTAAGAAACTTCACGAGATCAGAAATTAAAATGGATTTGATTTTAAATTTTCCAGGTTTTTGTAAAAAAACTATTTTAAGCGAAGCTTTGCCTGATCTTTTTTTATCAAGCATCAGTAAGCTTGATACTTGCGCAGGCAATAATGGCTTTTTCAACCTAGAATTCATAACTAAGAATTGATAAGCAACTGAGCCAGTAATTTCATTATAGATTTTTTCGGAAATAGTACCCTTTTTAAGACTCAATTTAAGTTCAAGTTGTAAACCTAGGGAAATAGCTTGACCATGACTTACAGAGCAAAGACTTTCAAATACATGTCCTATTGTATGACCAAAGTTTAATTGATATCTAATTTCTTTTTTCTCATAAGGATCCTGTTCAACCACTAAGTACTTCGCTTTAACTGCTATTGGCAACAAAGACCAAATTTCTTTCTCTGATACGTTTTTTATTTTTAATACCTTTTTATATAGTGAGCTTCCTTCAAGTAAAGCTATTTTATAAAGTTCACTCCAAGCATCATACATAAGTTGCTTAGGCTGTTTTTGCAAAAGCTCACGAACAATAAAAACTTGTTCAGCTGGATAAAAACTGCCTATTTGATTTTTACCACCACTCACATTGAGTGCTGTTTTTCCTCCGTGGGCTGAGTCCACTGCAGATAACCACGTACTTGGAATTTGCACAAAATTCACGCCACGCTTAAATATGCTTGCAACAAAGCCAGCAAAATCTCCAACCGAGCCACCGCCAACCGCTACGATGGTTAAATCTCTAGGGCTTACTTCTTTAGTTATTTGTAGAATTTTTTTAAGGTGCTTAGGTAGCTGATCAAGATTTTTTAAGTTTTCGCCTGCAGAGACTGGGTAAACAATAAAACTCTTAAGCCACTTTTTAAGTTGAGGCGACACTCTAATAAGTTTTTGATCAATAATGACAAGGCTATTTTCGCTCAACCTCTTAGGCATTTTATTAGAAAACAGAACTTCACTTTTTTTCAAGAATTCTACCTCGATTTTTTTTGAGACTTGGCAACATGGCAAGCTGTCAGAGTATCATCAATTTGTCTGGTTTCAGGGTATTTAAGTTTGCAAATATCAATAGCTTTGGGACATCTTGGATGAAAAGCACAACCACTTGGTAAATTAATTGGGGATGGCAACTCAATTGCCGAATCTGTGACATCTTCAAAATGTGAGCCACCATGCAGCTTAGGGGTACTTTTTAAAAGTAACTGTGTGTACGGATGCTTAGGGCGATCAAAAATTTCTGCAGTTGCTGCTAGTTCAACAATACGCCCAAGATACATGACAGCAACTCTATGAGAAATAAATCTCACAACAGATAAATCATGAGAGATAAAAATATAACTTATCTTTTCTTGTCTTTGAATGTCTTTTAAGAGGTTTAAAACTTGGGCTTGCACAGATACATCAAGAGCAGATACAGGTTCATCACAAATAATTACTTTGGGCCTGGTAACTAAAGCACGAGCAATACCAATGCGCTGTCTTTGCCCTCCGCTAAACATGTGAGGATAGCGAACAGTATACTCAGGTCTTAAGCCGACTTGACTCATTACCTGCTTCACTCTTTCTGAAATCTGATCACTGCTCAGTCCTCCTCGAACTAATAAAGGCTCAGCAATGATATCAAAAACCTTTTTTCGTGGGTTTAAAGACGAATAGGGATCTTGAAAGATCATTTGTACATCGTCACACAATGTAAGCTGACTTATATCTTCAAGCCGGTGTCCACTTATTAAAATTTCTCCGGATGTCGATGGCTCAATTCTCATAAGCATTTTAGCTAGAGTGGTTTTTCCCGAACCGGACTCACCAACCACGGCAAGAGTTTCGCCTTGTTTAAGACTCAAATTAATGTCTTTAAGAGCCTGCAGAGGTCTTGGCTTTTGCCAGGGCCTCTTAATAAAATAACTCTTTGTTAAGTTTTTGACTTCTAGAAGTTCCACTATTTATTTTTGCTCACTTGTGTTGAGTTCGTTCTTAGCTTTTTTGTATGATTCTTTTAGCTTGTCCATGGCCTCTTGAAAGCCGACTTTAATTTCACCCCAAGCTTTGCCCGTACTTTTCTTTAATTTTGATAGACGCTGCTTTAAATCTGCTTGATCTTTTTTTAAATTATTAATTTGCTCACTAATATCTTTTTTAACTTGTCCAGAGGCTTTTTTAAGATCTGACTCTAGATCTTTAATTTCTGACTGCAGGTTGCTTAATGACTCTTCAATTTCATTTTCAGCTTTTTCTCTTTGCTCTGCAGTGTACTGGCTCGCCGCTTCCACAGTTTCTTTAACTTTGGCTTTTACATTCTCTGCCTTGCTAGCAAGAGTCTTTGTGTAAACCATGAGAGATACCATACAAACTAATACAACAAAAATAGTCTTCTTCACTTACATATCCTTTTGAATTGGGGTCCAACATTTTGCAACACGATCTTTTACTACTATTTGCGGTGGCTCTTGCTCTCGACATTTATCTTGTACATAAATGCATCGAGGGTTTAGCTGACAGCCCTGTGGTCGATGAGCTAAGTCTGGCACAACACCAGGAATTGAAGGCAAATGTCCTACATCCTCTACTTTACTATCTAGAGAAGGAAGAGATTTTAATAATCCCTCAGTGTATGGATGAGAAGGGTTTTGAATCACATTTTGAGTTAACCCTTTTTCTACCATTTGTCCTGCATAAAGAACAATCACTTGCTCTGTCGTTTCAGCAATAACACCTAAGTCATGAGATATCATGATAAGAGCCATGTTCTGCTCTTTTCTTAGTTTATTTAATAAAGCTAAAATTTGGGCTTGAATAGTGACATCAAGTGCCGTTGTAGGTTCATCAGCGATAAGCAATTTTGGCTGACATGCAATAGCCATTGCAATCATCACTCTTTGGCTCATGCCGCCCGAGAGCTGGTGAGGATAAGCTCTCAGACGATCATCTGGCTCTGTAATTCCCACTTTTACTAAAAGCTCGCGCGCCTTTTCTTTAAGAGAGGATTTTGAACCGCCATGCTTAAGTTTCAAAGTTTCAATAAGTTGATCTCCAGCGGTAAAACAAGGATTTAAGCTTGTCATAGCATCTTGAAAGATCATAGCGATCTCTGAACCACGAATTTTTTGTTTTTCACTCTCATTTAACTTTAAAAGAGATTGCCCTTGCCATAAAACATCACCACTTTTAATTTTGCCCTGTGCTGGCAACAAATCCATAATAGCTAAACTCGTAACACTTTTCCCAGAGCCGGACTCACCCACCAATCCAAGTGCTTCGCCTGGCTTTAAGCTGAAGCTTATATTTTGCACAGCCTCTATTTGGCCCCTAGAGGTTTCAAATGAAACTGTTAAATTTTTAACTTCTAGTAAATTGCTCTTCATATACCTCTATTACCTACGAAGCTTAGGATCTAAAGCATCCCGTAGACCATCACCAAATAAATTAAACGCAAAAACTACTACTAATATACATAGGCCAGGTAAAGTCACAAGCCAAGGGGCTGATTCAATATAAGCTCTGGCATCTGAAAGCATTGTCCCCCACTCTGGAGTTGGTGGCTGTGCTCCTAATCCTAAAAAACCAAGAGCAGCAGCGTTGAGTATACCATCACTAAAAGTAAGAGCGGCTTGTACAATAAGCGGAGCTAAACAATTAGGTAAAACATTTATAAAAACTAAGCGAAACCAACCTGCACCAAAACTTCTTGATGCAATGACGTAATTTTTTTTCATCTCACTCATGACTTGTGCTCTTGTAAGGCGCACAAAGTTTGGAATTAAAACCACACCCACCGCAATTACAGTATTAATTAAGTTGGGCCCTAAAATTGAAATTACAACAATAGCCAATAAGATGCTTGGTAAAGCCATTAGAATATCTATGAGCCTCATAATAACAGCATCAATCCAGCCACCAAGCGACCCAGCAATAAGGCCCAGAGTCACACCAATGATCATCGAAAACACCACTACAAAAAAACCAATGGCCAAAGACACTTGTGCTCCGTGAATCAGGCGCGATGCCAAATCTCTTCCCAAGTCATCAGTGCCAAACAAATGAGGCCAAGACCCACCACTCTGCCATGCAGGTGGAAGTTGCAAACTATCACCAAAACTTTCCACTGCAGAAAATGGAGCTACAAGTGGAGCAAAAAGAGCAACAATAACAAAAGATAAAATCACTGCTAGGCCTAAAACAGCACTGCGATTTTGTTTAAAGAAAAACCAAAAATCCTTCATATAACCTTTAAGTTCTCATTTTAGGTTGCGCCCATAAATACATTAAATCCACAATCAAATTAACAAAGATCACAATGCAGGCGATAAATAAAATCCCACCTTGAATCACTGGGTAATCTCTTGCTTCAACACTTTTTACAATCCAGCGCCCAATGCCTGGCCAAGAAAAAATAGTTTCTGTCAACACAGCTCCTGTAAGTAAAGAACCCACCATCAAACCAATTACAGTGACAATTGGAATTAAAGCGTTACGAAGTGCATGCACCCAAATTAGACGAAAGCGTCCGACTCCTTTGGCCTTGGCAGCTCGCATGTAATCATCATTGAGCACCTCTAACATACTTGAGCGGGTCATCCGTGCAATCACAGCTAAAGGAATTGTTCCTAAAGCAATAGATGGTAAAATCAGGTGACGAAGAGCATCCCAAAAAGCACTAAAGCCCTCTGGACTAAGTAAAGTATCAATGAGCATAAAACCTGTAACGGGTTTGATTTCGTACATAACGCTGAGTCGACCAGATACCGGAGTCCAACCCAAGCCAACAGAAAAAATCATAATTAAAATCAACCCCCACCAAAAAATAGGCATTGAATAACCTGCAAGAGAAAATCCCATAACCGAATAATCTACAGTCGTATTTCGTTTAACTGCAGCCCAAATTCCCATTGGCAAACCCAAAAGCAAAGCCCAAATCAAACCAACTAAACTCAGCTCCATTGTTGCTGGAAATCTTGACCAAAACTCTTCGCTCACAGGTCTTTTTGAAACTGTAGATAATCCAAAATCTCCATGAAGAGCATTTTTAATAAAAATAAAATATTGCTCAATCAGTGGACGATCTAAACCCAGTTTCGCATTTAATTCTGCAATGACTTCAGGTGAGCCACCACGCTCTCCTAACATTAAAGTAACAGGATCACCTGGCACCATTCGAATAAGAGTAAATGCCAAAATGCTCGTCCCAACTAGAGTTGGGATCATTAATAAAATGCGTTTAAACCAGAGAGACCACATTACTGAAGCTTGTCATCCAGATCAACTTTAGCAAAGTTATCAAAAGAAAGCGGATGAATTTTGTAACCTTTAACGTTACTTCTCATGGCTCTAAATACTTTTGCGTGAGCCAGAGTAACCCATGGAGCTTGTTCTTTAAAAACAGTTTGAGCTTTTTCGTAAAGAGCTGTTCGTTTTTTAATGTCTGATAACGTTCGTGCTTTTTGCACTAAACTATCATAAGGCTTGTAGCACCATCGAGCCAGATTACTGCCGCTTTTTACAGAAGCACAGCTCAGTAGCATATTTAAAAAATTGTCTGGATCTCCATTATCTCCAGACCAACCCATTTGCACAAGTTGGTGTTGCCCTTTGCGAGTTTTATCTAAATATGTAGGCCAGTCATATGTCACAAGCTTCACTTTGATGCCAACTTTAGCTAAATCGGACTGCATAAGTTCACCCATCTTTTTTCCTTGTGGATTATAAGGGCGAGAAACAGGCAGAGTCCAAAGCTCTATTTCAAAACCAGAAGCAAGACCGGCTTCTTTTAAAAGTTGTTTTGCTTTTTCTGGATTATACTCAAAGTCCTTTGTGTTCGCATTGTAACCCCATTGTGTCGGAGGCATGGGATTTTTTGCAATGCTTGCGCGCCCAAGATAAATTGCATCAATATAGGATTGTCGGTTCAGAGCATAGTTGATTGCCTGACGAACTTTAAGCTTATTAAGCGGAGCCTTTTCCATATTCATAGCTAAATAGCCTACGTTAAGACTTTCTTGCTCCATAACCTGAATATTTTTATCTTTCTTTAATTTATCTAAATCCGCAGGTGATGGCTCTGCCACCAAATGACATTCTCCGGCTTTAAGTTTTTGCGTACGCACATTGGCATCTGGTGTGATTGCAAAGACCAACTTTTTAATTGCGGGTTTGCCAGCAAAATAATTTTCATTGGCATTATAGCGAATTAAATTATCTTTAGCATAGCTAGAAAATATAAAAGGACCTGTACCGATAGGCTCTCGATCCATTTTTTCAGGAGTCTTCGCTGCTAAAAGCTTATCTCCGTACTCTGCCGAAAGAATGCTTGCGAAATCCATTCCTAAATTAGCAAGAAATGGCGCTTCAGAACGAGCTAAAGTAAATTGAACTGTATAGTCATCTACTTTTTTTATGTCTTTTATTAGGCTGCCCATTTCCATGGAGTTAAAGTACTCATATGCACCACCACTCACCGCATGATAAGGGTGTTTTTTATCTCGTTGACGGTTAAAAGAAAAAAGCACGTCATCCGCATTGAAAGTTCGGGTTGGTTTAAAATACGGAGTTGTATGAAACGCAACGTTCTTTCGAAGTTTAAATGTATAGGTTTTGCCATCTTTTGATACTTGCCATGACTCTGCTAATGCAGGCTCCAGTTCTGTTGAGCCTTGTTTAAATTCAACAAGACGATCGTAGATTGCTTGAGAAGAGGCATTAAAGGTGGTGCCGTCTGTTGCAATTTGCGGATTAAAAGTACTTGGACTGCCCTCAGAGCAGTATACAAAAGTGTCGGCCGCAAAAAGTGGCAACGCTAATAAAAAACTGATAATAAAAGCAGATAGATTCACAAGCTTCTCCTTGCTTAAAAGTTGTGCACAATTAAGACACAGGCGGCAGACTCCAGTCAATCTCTCTCTGACCATGACGGCTCAAGTATTGATTAATTTTAGAAAACGGCCTAGTGCCAAAAAAACCTCTATAAGCTGATAATGGCGAGGGATGAGGAGACTCAATGACTAAATGCTTTTTTCTGTCTACAAAACCAGCTTTACGTTGAGCATAACTTCCCCATAGAACAAATATAAGACCCTCACGCTTTTGATTTAATTCAGCAATGATCCTGTCTGTAAACTGCTCCCAGCCCTTATTTTGATGAGAGGCTGCTTTGGCCTGCTCTACAGTTAAAACACTATTTAACAATAAAACTCCTTGTTCAGCCCAATGAGTCAAGTGGCCATGATCAGGAATTGGCACAGCCAAGTCTGTTTGCAGTTCTTTAAAAATATTTTGTAAAGATGGTGGTGGCGGCACACCAGGCTTAACCGAAAAGCAAAGCCCATGGGCCTGACCCGGTCCATGATAGGGATCCTGCCCCACTATGACGACTTTTACCTGATCAAAGGGAGTACTATTAAGTGCTGCAAAGTACTCACTACCCTTCGGAAAAATCGTTTTACCCTTTTTATACTCACCGAGTAAAAACTGACGAAGCTCCTTCATGTAGGGTTTATTAAATTCATCGCCAATTACAGACTGCCAAGAGGGGTTGAGTTTAATTGGTTTTTCTTCTGTAGTTGTTTCTTGCTGGCTTAGCATAAAGAACCTCATTTATGAGATTCTTTATGCCTGAAGGAGATAACCTCTCGCAAGTTTTAGTGCAAAGAAACACCGCATTGCTTACAAGATAGTTAGATACTATATTCTATTGCTTAGTAGTTTCGAATTGAGCTTGTTGTTGCAATAATAAATTCAGCATAACTTTAAAGTGCTGAACACGATTAAAATCACTTGTGTGTATAAATTGCCAATCTTCAAACTCCTCAGCGACTTTAATTTTCTTTAGCTTTGGTCTTACATAAAAAATGGCTTCGATATGATCAATACCATCGGCATAAATGTAAGAGGATCCTGGTAAAAATGCATTTTGAATCTCAACCATTCCATCTGTTAATCCAAGTGGTACACCATTAACCGCTTCATAAATCATTCTAGCAAAACTATATAAAGTATAGTTAATCTTAAGAGAGATATGCATATCTTCAGCAGACTTTGAGGTGCCCATAGAAATCACCGGAAATTTTTTAGAGAGATCACTGATTTCAACTAAATGTTTTAGCATAAAAGCTTTACGCTTGGATGTTTCTAAGTCTGTAATCGCTGCCGTTGTATCAAGCCACGGAGAAAGCAAGAGTCGATCTAAGAAGGAAGAGCTGATAACATCAGCTAGAAAAGATCCCCAAAAAGGTGCTTGAAATGAAAACCACCCATTCACTTTATTTTGTAGTTCTGGATATTTGATGAGAGTCTCAAGAACCTCTACCGACCCTTTGCTATGAGAAATTAAAAGTACTGGTTTATGAGATTTCTCAATAGCCTTTGCAACCGCCAAAATATTATGCTCAAGGCTCTGTTCTCCGCTAAATCCATAGCTCTCGTCTAGCACAACAAAGTCCACTTCGTAATTTTGTCCAATGAGTTCATTAAAATATTTTAGTATGGGCGATAGTGGATTTTCTTGTGTTAAACCAAGCTCTCTAAGAGCCGCCTCTTGCTGGTCATAAGCACCAAACCAACTTTCCATGTAAGTTGCTAAAAGGCCGGGAACTATAATGATTTTGTATTGAGAGAGTTGTTCTTTAGTCAGTATAACTTCTGAGGACATTAATGATATATATTTATCTGATAAATCGGCTCCCATTTGTCCGGCAGGAAGATTTACCTTAAAAGCGGCCTTAGCCAAAAAGGGGGAGCTTATTAAAAGAGAAAGTAATGAAGCTATAATATGTTTCACGCAAACCCCCACCGTGACTCAGTAATAAGTAATGTGACCTCTATACTTAGATTGCTTTAATTTCTATATGAATAACTCTGAATATGTAAAAAAAACTCGTGTAAAAAGAGATGTGACGCACTAAAAATCTCAATATGAGATCCCTTTATATCACTTGACCTAAGACGGGACGCGAAACGCCATATATTTGTTATTACATTTATTTTTCCGTTTTTAATGAACTTGACCTGCTAAAAATCGACCCCAATGTTAAGATAAGAAGAGTAAAGGAGGTCTTATGTTGACCCAAGCAGATGTCAACTTTGATACAAGTATCGAGGTGCGCTCCTTTATTTATCAACACCTCATAGATTTTGAGCCATTTTTAACAAGTGGAACCGTTATAAATGTTATTGCAAAAGATCCAATGAAGCTCAAAGAAGAGCTTGAATTAAATGGTATTGAAATAACTCCAGAACAGTTAAAAAAGAAACACCGCATCGTTATTATAATGACTGAAGATGGGGCTCAAATCGAAGGCGAAGGCCTAGGTGATGATACTATAGAGGCTTTTATAAAAGCTAAAGCTCATCTCATGAAGCAACTTGAAGAAATTCAAGACACGGTCATTAGTGCTCAAGATCGTATGATGCAGATTCAACAAGCTTTATTAGCTGGTAACCTCCACTAAGTTGACAGAACTAAAAGTAGGCATGTCTACTAAAGGAAATGAAAACCTTTAGAAAGTTTCTCTATTTTTTAGTTCTGTTAACGCTGGTTTATATATTCTTTCGCTATGATCTCAAACAATACTTCACCTTGGATTTGCTAAAGGGACAACAGCTCTTATTTGCAGAGCTGTATAATAATCATCCAACAGCCACTGTGCTAATTTATTTTTTAATTTATGTTTT
>CAYMKD010000051.1:0-10946 GCA_964390435.1 uncultured Pseudobdellovibrionaceae bacterium
CCATCAATCCCACGACATCAGCACAAGTACTTAGTAGCTCCTACTTCTCCGTCGCCGATCCCCTTACTTCTTTAGATCAATATTTTAATACAAACTTTAAGTTAGGCAATTATGCTATTTTACAAGTGCAGCTTACTGAGGGACATCCTCCAGCTCAGATTGTCGTAGACCAACACATGCCCTGGCTGCAAAAGTCTTTGGATCGTTTTTTTAACATGCCTATTCACACACTCAATGTAAAACAAATTAAAAACTACCTAGATTTTCTTTACCAAAACATTGGACGACTTCGTTTGAGTTTAACTAACTTCCTAGGTCTTTCTCCTCATAAGAATATTGATAATCACCGAATGTTAAATGTTTTTTACCTTGAAGACTTACATGATAACTCTACAAAAAGAGATCTTATTTTAAGTCTCATTGCTCAGCTTCTTTTTGAGAAATTTACTAAACGTGAATCACGCTTAGCTGTTATTGAGCAAACTCATCAAGGCAAAACTTATCGTGCCTTTGTTGTCATTCTAAAGTCTCAAAAAACTGGCTTTCAAATCTTAGACCCAGGCCACGAGCTTCTTACTTGCAATCCAACACTGTCTTTACTCCCAACAACAACTCTTGCTGACGATGGTAAAACTATTTATTGGGAGCTAAAGCAAAAGGCTTTTAAAATAATTCAACCAAGTCTTCACTATGATCAAAACCAACGTCAATTCACCATCATTAATGGCGAAGGGCAGGAACTTTTATTTAAAATTATGGGTCGAACAACAGCTGAAAAGCGTTTTGCAAAAGAGGAGCTTGAGTTTAAAAATGCAAAGCCTGAGGACCTTGTACCCCTTGAAATTAGCTTTCATCCTTTTTGGAGAAGACTCGGACATACCTCTTTAAGAGTTGGAGAGTCACTGTATGAATTTACAACGCAAGGCTGGCGTGCCTACAAAGGCGGAGCCAACTCCGCTCGAGCCTATTTATTTAATAATCCTTACTTTAAAGCTCAATATAAACTCTACCGCCCTTCTGGAATGCCACCCGCAACCATTGCAGTCACTTTGCTAGCATCTAAATCAAAAGTTGAAAGACTTTTAGTAAGTGCCGAAAATCTTGTTGCAGCCAGCGGAAGTAAGAAAAAAGATCGCTTTAATCTTTACTTAAATAATTGTAACCATGGCATCATGAGGATTCTAAAAGAATCTGATATAGATGGCTTTACTGATAAAGGCTATTTAGGTTTTAGTTCTGTTTTAAGCTTTAGAAAACTTTTACTATCTCCACCATTAAAGAGAGTAGGGCTTTATTTATACCCACTACCTGGCACGGAGATTAATGAATCCCAATTAAGACAATGGGTTCCCAGATTGCTCTATAGGTATAATGATAGTTACCAAGAGTTGTTTCGCGCTATTCCCTCACTTTACTGGGATTTCATTGTTAAATGCTGTCGACACACAAGTGATATTATTTATCGTGTTTTTAAAATTAGGCTTTGGAAAGGCCGTGAAGGCTATCAATACCTAAACATGTAAAGGCAACTTAGTTATGGGCTTTTGGATAAAAGAAAAAAATTTTGCCAAACTATTCAGCGCTGTTTTTATTTCTGAGTTAGGTGGCTATTTAACCAACGTTGTAATTTTATTTTATATTAATGCCCGAACAGATGGAGATCTTTTTTATTTGGGCCTTAGCCAAGCTCTTTTTGTAGGCCCTATGGCTATTGGCACATTAATTGGCGGCTCTGTTGGCGAGTCTTTTGACCGACGCAAGATTATGCTTTTTTGTGAGTTTATGAACTTAGCACTTATCACATGTATGTTTTTTGTAAATCAGGTGCTTATCATAATTGTAATTAGAGCTTTTATAGTTTTTTTTGCAGGCATGTATAATCCCTCTCGACAATCAATTGTGCAAGAAATTGTGAGCCCTGAACAACTTAAAAATATTAATGCTGTCTTCACAGCAATGACTGGAGCCCTGCATTGCTTAGCACCACTTTTAGGAGCTCTTGCTTTTAGGTATTTTGGCGGCGTTAAAGAGATCTTTGCACTTAATATAGCCACTTACTTATTTGGTATACTGATGATTTTTAAATTAAAACATCCTGTTGAAGATCTTAAAACATGGTCTTATAGACAAATTTTTAAAGATATTAAAGAAGGTTTCAACTATATTCAGGGACGCGCGGACTTAAAAGTTCTGATGCAAAATTTTTCTTTAGCTGGTGTTTTAGTCGGCGTATTTTTTCCAACTTTATTACCTTTTATCTCTGAAACATTTAAAGGAAATGAAAATACCTACGGGCAACTCATGATTGCCTTTGGCGGTGGCGGAATGCTAGGCGCTATATTAACCCCCTCTATTTTAAAAAAATACTCTAAAGGTAAAGTTCTGGTTGTTGCCGGGCTTGGCACCGTTCTTTTACTACTTGTATGGACACAGATGAAAAGTCTCGAATTAAGCTACTTCCTCATTTCTATGTGGGGATTAGGACTCATGATTTTAATGACAACTTATGTGACCTACATTCAACATAATGTGGCTCGCCCATTTCGAACTCGAGCTTTCTCTTTATATGATCAATCAATCTCTTTAAGTGTTGTTGCAGGAGCTGTTTTAGTAAGTCTCGTAGGTCGAAACCTTTCTGCTTATGAGCTTTTAACTTTAACTTCAAGTATTGCCCTTGTGTGGTTATTAATGAGGTTATTTACTGGACGAATTACGAGCCTTTATAGAATGGAGACTTAAATGAAGAAAACCTCTCACCTTCTTCTATCTGCATTTTTAAGTATGCCTCAACTAAGCCAAGCAAGTTTTGAGTATAAATATGAAATTCAGCCAAACAAACAAATCAGCCAAAACTGTAAAAATAATGGAACACAAGCTCACAGCCGTGTACAAATTCAACCCTTAACTGAAAAACAAACTGCGCTTTTCACGCCAGTTTTTATTAGACTGAGACTTTGTTTAAATAGCTGGGGCTATCAAAAAATTAATTTAACTCTCAATCTGCCAACAGAAGTTTTTGACTATAAGGAGTTACAAAACTTCAAGATTGGCGAGAGACGCCAATATGCAAACATTCCCTCAACAAAAGACTCTGGCAAATTGCTTAAATTGGAAGTTTCTAGACTTTTTGATAAAGATTTAAAAATTTCATCTCAAACATATAAGAGTCAAATATTCCAAATTCACTGGCTCAGCTCTCATAATCAAAAGCCTGAATATTTACCGCTCACAATTTATGTAATAACTGAAGCAAAGGCTTATGAAAATGTTATCGATTATCACCCAGATCACCTACCATGGAGAAACCTGGATGTGCAATTGGATCATAATTTTTTAAAAGAGCCTCTCATGTTAGCCAGCTCGCTTATTGCTATTGAAAAGGAGGATTGAGAGTGCAGAAGATTCGTGATCTCAATATTCCTGAAGCACTTGTAGGAGCTCTTTATTTTTTTCTGATCCTATGCGCTTACTATTTGCTTAAGCCGCTTAGAGACTCAAGTTTTTTGGCTGCTTTTCATCCAAACGTAAAACCTCTATTTAATTTATTTACAATGTTTATTTTGTTTATCGTTGCAGGTCTTTATAGTTGGGCTGTTAAAAAGGTGCCTGGCAAAAAATTCTTACATCTCTTTTATATATTCATATTCTTCGTCATACTCATCATATTTATCTATATATTTATATTTTTTAACTTATTAGTATTTTATTTTGTTTTTAAATTTTATCCTCAATATGCTGGAGCCATGTTTTACTCATGGCTTTCAAGCGCAAATATATTTATGGTGACCATTTTCTGGACACAAATTAATGGCTCTTTTAAAAACCTAAGAAATCATTATTTTTATGTTATTGTTGGTCTTGGAGGAACGGCTGGTGCAGCTCTTGGCGGAAAACTTACCAGCTATATCGTACCGTATATTGGCTCTGATAGTTTACTTGGTGTAGCCGCCTTTGTTCTATCACTTGCCTATGCATGTGGGCTTTGGATTGCAAACTCTTCTGAACAAGATTCATTTGTGATTCCGCAGAAACATCACCATGAAACAAACTTCAGAGGCCTACTTAAAGAAAAGTATGCTGTCTGTATATTTAGCCTAGTAATTATTGGCACCTTTGTACAAAGCATTTATGATTTTCAACTCACCACTTTAGTAGCGCAGAATATTGAAAAGAATAAGGACATCATGACAGTTTTTTATGGCAACCTCTATTACAAATTGAATTTATTCTCGTCTTTAGCTCAGGCCGTCGTTGCGCCAATACTTCTCTTTACAGTCGGCCCTGCACGAGGACTTTATTTATTTTTAGCTCTCATTATTGGAACCTCAACTGTTCTCTCCTTTAATAACACTCTGCCCGTAATGGAGTGGGTATTTATTATTTTTGCTGGATCTGGCTATTCTATCATTCAAATATTCAGAGAACAGCTCTACATACCAGCTTCCGCAAAAGTCAAAATTTCTTATAAAGGTTTTATTGATACCTTTGGCTTTAGAGTTGGCGACTCTTTAGCTGCTATTTCATTTGTCGTGGTTGTAACTATTTTTGGTTTTGACATCGTAAGGCTAGACTACTTGGTCTTCATGTCAGGTCTATTTGCCGCATATTACTTATTCAAAGCTAACAAAATTTATCGCCGCTTAAAACAAACCCCAGAAACCTAAGGTAGAAATGCATTTGATGATTAATTTTATCGTTAAAAAAATTAATAACCAATACCTGCCAAAAGTTATCTTACTT
The DNA here is from genome assembly GCA_964390435.1 of uncultured Pseudobdellovibrionaceae bacterium. Classification (GTDB taxonomy): domain Bacteria; phylum Bdellovibrionota; class Bdellovibrionia; order Bdellovibrionales; family Bdellovibrionaceae; genus CAYMKD01. The sequence continues at coordinate 4,741 of CAYMKD010000051.1, forward strand.
CTATGGACTCTTTTTACCTCAAATATATTATCGGCCGCACAGCTGTCATGGACAGATTTAATAAAACAAGCAAGAAGCTCTCTACCCATTCAGGCTCAACAGCAAAATCTCTATGCCAGTAAAATGAAACTAGGTAGCGCATACGGAAACTTTTGGCCACAACTTAGTTTAACAGCTAGTCAAAGTGAAGAAAGAAAAACTATTTCAAATATGGAGACTGAAACTGACTATAATCAATGGTCTGGAGAATTCAGCCTTCCCATTTTTAATGGCTTCTCCACAATCTCTCAGGTTCGAGAGGCCAGAGCCATAAATGAATATCAAAGCGCAGAAACTCAGTCTATTTCTGCAACTCTTAGAGCCGAACTACGACAAGCCTATGCAGAAGTTACTATTGGTTACCGGCAACTTCAAAGACTTGAGGGGCTTTTAAAAAGACAAAGCTCCAATGTAGATATTTTAAAATTAAAGTACAAATCAGGACGCGAAGCGCTTTGGGGTTATGAAAGTGCTGCTGCCGAAATGGCAGCCACTGAACTTGAACTTAAAAGTCAAAATGAAAAACTATCTCAAGCCATGGCTCATCTAAAAAGAATCCTAAATTGGCCTGCAAATAAAAATCTTGAAATTAAAGATGAAGTTGATCAAATGTTAAAACCTATAGATACTAGGAGTCTTATAAAAGAACAAAATCCAGAATTTATAAAATTAGATGCAGAACTTAAACAAGCTGAACATTCTGTAACTTACTTTGAAAGTAATTTTTATCCACAACTGAATTTGTTCTATCGATACACAAACACTCAACCAGATCCAGGTGATATTATAAAAAATCATGAGGTTGGTATTTTATTAACATGGCAACTTTTCGATGGCTTGAGCACCTATTATAAGAGTCGCGAAGCAAGAGCTAAGTTTGTTGCTCTTGATTTAGAGAAGCCTTATAAAAAAATGGTCCTTGATGAAAACATCAAAGAATCTCTGACTAACTATAATTTAGCCCTTGAGCAAGTTCCACTTTGGAAAAAGATTCTACGAGCTTCAGAGCTACGCCTTAAAACTGTTACAGAACAATACAAAGCTGGGCTTCGTTCCTATCTTGAGTGGGAACAAGCACAAGAGAAACTTAATCAGGGAGAAGAGAAGTATCTTCTCGCACAAGAGCAAGCCCTTAAATCGCTCGCTGAACTTGAAAAACTAGCTGGCATAACGCTGGAGGATCTATGACACGCAAACAAATTTTATTAGCTATTATACTGCCAATCATCTTTGCTTTTGGTTTTTGGTACAAAACTAATTCAAAAGAAACAATTAAATTTCAAGAACTTGTAGTTGAAACAGCTCCTTTTGACGTTACGATTAAATCCACAGGCTCTGTACAACCTGAGCACCGAATTCAAATTACTCCACCCGTAAGTGGTCGGGTAGAAAAGATTTTTGTTCGCGAAGGAGAACAAGTAAAAAAATCACAGATATTAGCCATGGTAAGCTCTCTTGATAGAGTTGCTGTTCTTGATGCCGCCAGAGGCCAGGGCAGAGAAGAATTTCTACGTTGGCAAAATATGTATCAACCAACTCCCATTCGAGCCCCCGCGACAGGAACTATAATTGCCCTCGATATTGTTCCTGGACAAACACTAAACACCAATCAGGTAATTTTTGAAGTCTCTGACAGACTTATCGTTACTGCGCAAGTAGATGAAACTGATATAGGTCACGTTCATAAAGATCAAAAAACTCGTTTAAAATTCGATGCCTTTGCAGAAAAAGAGTGGCAAGGAAAGGTTTTGCATGTGAGCTCTCAGAGCAGCTTACAAAATAGTGTAAATGTTTTTAATGTGCTTATTGAAATTAATGGCCAGATTGAGAATTTACGCTCTGGCATGAGTGCCAGTGTTGAATTTATTCTTCTTGAAAAGCCACAGGCCTATCTTGTGCCGGCATGGCTAGCACAAGGAAAAGAGAATAGTGAGGCAGAAATTTTTGTACGTGGACAAAATGGAGATGCTGAAAAAAGAACTGTTCGATTTGGGCGCAGCAATGGCGAAAAAATTGAAGTTCTAGCTAATTTAGGCCCTGCAGACCTTATCTTATTTAAACCTTTAGAACTCGCCGCTGACTCTAATGGATTATTTGGCGGCATGTTTAGCAGAAAGAAAAAGAAATAAAAAATGTCTAATATCATTGAGGTTAAAAATCTTAGCAAAATCTACGGCGCTCAAAGCGAGAAGTCTCGTGATGGCAGTGTCGAAGTTCGCGCTCTAGATCATATTAGCCTCAATATTTCTAAAGGCGACTATGTCGCCATACAAGGCCCCTCTGGATCTGGCAAATCAACTTTAATGCAGATATTGGGACTATTAGACAAACCAAGCCAGGGTAGCTATTTTTTAGATGGAGTTGATATAAATAAACTTGATGATATCGAGCTAGCTACATTACGTGCAAAAAAAATTGGCTTTATATTTCAATTTTTTAATCTTCTCCCGCGCACGACTGCAACTGATAACGTTGCTCTTCCTATGCTTTATAATAATTTATTAAAACCTATCCAAAGAGCTCAAAGCTTACTAAAACAAGTAGGACTTTCTGACCGCTTAAATCATAAGCCTCATCAACTCTCTGGTGGCCAACAACAACGAGTTGCTATTGCACGTGCACTCGCCAATCAACCGGAACTTCTATTTGCAGATGAGCCCACGGGCAATATTAGTTCTCAGCAAGCCCAAGAAATCCTTAATTTACTAGAAGAGCTCAATCGCCAAGGCACTACGATTGTGCTAGTAACTCATGAACCAAGTGTGGCGGCCAGGGCCAATCGCCTGCTTACTGTTAAAGACGGTAAAATTGCAGATGATGTGCGCCTTAAACCTATGCCTGAAATACGAACTAAAAATAACTTAGAGATAACTTTAGAAAAATCTAAGAGCTCGCTGATTGCCAGACTCAAAGAAAATATGCGCATGGCCATGATTGCTCTTTCTCTCAATAAACTTCGCACGGCCCTTGCCACTTTGGGGATTATAATAGGCATTGCTTCAGTAGTTGCAATGCTTGCTATTGGGCGCGGAGCTCAAAAAGCTATTGAAGAACAGGTTTCTGCCTTAGGGACAAATCTTTTATCTCTAAGACCACTCAACCCGAAGTCTGCTAAGAATATCAATCAAACTTATCGCAAGTTTACACTAGAAGATTATCAGGCTCTTTTACAACTTAGCAATAATCAGAGTCCTATACAAAACGTTGATGCGCAAGCTTATGGAACTGTCAGCGTAGGCTATGGCTCAGCTAACGCCTATACAGATCTCATTGCGGCCACAGCCAATAATCAAGCAATGGAAAACAACACTCCCATTGCTGGACGTTTTTTTACGGAAGAAGAAAATCAAAACCGCTCTCGTGTCGCTTTGATTGGCCAAACCGTAGTTAAAAATCTTTTTCCCGAAGGAACAAACCCAGTTGGTAGCACCATTAAATTAAATCGTTCTGATTTTACTGTTATTGGTGTTTTACCTGCAAAAGGCTCCACAGCATTTAAAGATCGTGATGATGTTATTCTTGTTCCACTCCAAACAGGGCTCAACCGAGTTTTAGGAAAGAAGTATCCAAATAGCCTTATGGTTGCTATGAGAAATCCAAAAGAGAGCGAGCAAGTCAGCGCAATTCTAGAGCAAACGCTTAGAGACAGAAGAAGGTTGCCAGCAAATGAATCCAGTGATTTTGAAATTAGAAATCTTAACGAAATTCAAGAACTCTACACTAAAACCACGCAAATTATCTCATCTATGCTTGCGGCCATTGCAGCAATTTCACTTTTAGTTGGCGGCATTGGAATTATGAATGTGATGTTAGTTGCCGTCAAAGAGCGCACCAGAGAGGTTGGCTTGCGTAAGGCTCTGGGTGCAAAAAATAAAGACATACTTGTTCAATTCTTACTCGAAGCTACAGTGATTGGAATTTTAGGTGGCCTCCTTGGTATTAGCTTAGGCATAGGTTTATCCTGGATTGCCACCTATATCTTTTCTTGGCCTGCACTAGTTTCCACCACTGCAATTATGATCGCATGTCTATTTTCAATTGCTGTTGGGATTCTCTTTGGCCTATGGCCGGCAAAACATGCCGCACGCCTCTCACCAATCGAAGCTCTAAGGTACGAGTAAATCATAATTTTATAATCTTCTGACTCAGATATTTATTTAAATTGCTCAGACATAACGTTTAGCATTTGCTTGTCTTGTTTAAATCTAAGTAAAGTCTCTTAGTCACTTTAATATTATAAGCCCGCCCCTCCATGGGCTACTGCTCCGCCTTCGGCGGGGGGCATCCTGCCCCCGCAGAGGCTTATAATATTAAAGTGACTAAGAGACTTTACTTAGATTTAAACAAGACAAGCAGCGTGGCTCAAGCCGAACTCGCATTTAAATAAATATCTGAGTCAGAAGACTATAAAATTATGATTTTTGTAAGCAAGCGGCATAAAAGCCATCAAAGCCATCGCAAACAGGCCAAATATTTTTTTCGCTTAAGAGCTTCCAATCCGGAAATTCTTTTAAAAACCAAGCAATTTGATCTGCATTTTCAGAAGGCAAAATACTACAAGTTGAATAAACCATAATTCCTTTTGGCTTAAGCAATTTGTGATACTCACTTAAAATACTTTTTTGCACGTTTCGAACTCTCTCTATTTCTTCAGGACTTAAATGCCACTTCGTATCTGGATTACGTCTTAAAACCCCAAGCCCCGTACAGGGAACATCCAGAAGTAAGCGATCAGCTGTTCCCTCTAAACGCTTAATCACTTTTGAAGAGTCAATCACTCGAGTTTCAACGTTATCAACTCCATCTCTTCGAGCTCGTTTTTTTAACTCCTCTAACTTCCATGCATGGATATCAAGAGCTAACACCTTACCCTTATTTTTCATTACTGAGCCGATATGCAAAGCCTTACCACCAGCACCAGCGCATGCGTCTATCACACGAAGACCTGGCTCTAACTTTAGTAAAGGAGCCACCATTTGTGAAGCCGCATCCTGAACTTCAAACAGTCCCTCTTTAAAGGCTTTGGTGATAAAAACATTTTTTCTCTCTCTTAAAACTAAGGCCGATGGCACTTCTGGTACTGCGCTAGCACTCACTTCTTCAAGAGCTAGGCGTTTAATTAATTCTTCTCGGGTGATTTTTAGCTCGTTCACACGCAAGTAAACATGAGCTTTCTCATTTAAACTATGAATAATATCGGGCCAACGATCACCCAGTTCTTTTTTTCCCAATTCCCAAAGCCAGTCAGGCATGGACTCAACAGCCATAGGACTTCTCAAGCGACGCTGTCGACTTTGCAGAGTTTCTTTTTGTAAAAAATCAAGCTCTTCCCAGTTAGGCAAATCATATCCCTGACTTTGCCAGTGGATTCCCCATAAAAGCCAAAGGTCTTTGCGATTTAAACTTGGTTCTTTTCCTAAAAGAGCCCAATACCTTCTCCACCATCGAACAATTTCATAAACAGACTCAGCGTAAAAGCGTCGATCTCTAGCGCCCCACTGACGATGTTGTTTTAGAATTTTCTCTATAACTTTATCGGCTTTTTTGTGTTCATCAAAAATAAAATCAAGAGCCACAAAAATGGATTCAATCATATGTTTATGTAGTTTAAAATTAAGTGGCGTCAAAATGCGAAAACCGCACCAACGGCTACAAAAACGCCATTAAATTGGCCTTGGCTTAAAAGATGAATGTGATTTTTTAATCCTGTTTCAATAAAAGCACCTGTGCTGCCCACTAAGTTCATGAATCTAAGCCCAGCAACAAGTTGATAATCAAAAGATAAATTAGAGACATTTTCATTTTGTTTGAAGAAAACTCCAACCCCCGCTCCCAAACCAAAATAAACCGGAAACTGTGAAGCAGCATCTGGAAATGTAATCATTGGCATAATACTCATTTTCAATGGCTTACGATCTAAAATCTCATACTCTTGAAAATCTATTCTTAGCAATAAATCCATCGAGTTAGTCCACTCTCCCATTCGATAGCTCACGCCAAGAGTCATATTAGCAACATCGTCTTGTCGATCATCCACCTTCCAGTTCCAAGCCGCTGAATCTACAAAACTACCAAAATGAAGCATCATATAACGATCTGCACTAGCAGCTACCGCTTGTGGTTCACGTTTCTTAAAGTACTTCTGTGCAGATTTGCGTCCCACAGTG
>CAYMKD010000052.1:0-1161 GCA_964390435.1 uncultured Pseudobdellovibrionaceae bacterium
TATAGTCGCTGGCTCATCAATGAAAAAGCTTTTCCTGGAGTTAAATTAAAACGCAGTTTTAATGAAGAAAAGACACTTTCCTCATTTGCAGCTTGGTCTGCACCAACTTCTAATTCCTTTAGCTCCCAAGCCTCGGAGGTTGAAGCTCAACCCCAGTTCTATAGCCTTGGCTTAAACTACGAAAATTCAACTTTATCATCTGATTTTAATTGGGGCGCTAGAGTTTCTTATTTTAAATTCTCGGACCTACCAAGTGTGGTTGCTAGCGAAAGCCGCTTAACTGGAAATACTGTAAATCGACTGTCTGCTTCTCATAGCCAATTTGCCTACGAATTTTCTGGTTTTGAAACTAAGTTAAATCAAAGTTGGAATTTCAGTGGTCCACATAAAATTAAAAATGAACTTATATGGATTTATAATCAAGAAGCTCCCTCTGAGCTTAACCAAGGACGCACATTAGATTCAAAACTTGAGTGGCAATTTTCCCCGCAAATGACGGCTGGTCCAAGTTTAGTTTTATTTAACATAGAACCCGACTGTGCACCAAGTTACTATAATCAAGGTTTTATGGGCGGAACAAATCGTCAAGGGTGGAGCTCAGGTTTTTTTGTCGACTTAAAACCAGAGAAACTAAAGGCTCAATTTGAATACACAAACAGTCAGATAATCTATAACGACCCAGTCATGAGTGACTATCAGGGATTTATAATTAAATTGGAGCTATATGAACTCTCAATTTAAACTATCCCACATTTATTTTCTTATTGCGCTTGTCCTCACAGCAAGTCTTGTAAATTGTACTGCAAAAAAAGATCGTGATGGGAGCGCTCAGGGAACCTTTGCAGTAGTAAGCATTTCTGGTGATTCAGAAAAGGCAAAAAACTGGGCCAATTTTTCTATACCTCAGTCAAAACAAATCAATTTTAATGTGTGTATGCAAGACACAGCCAAACTTGAAACTCTTGTTTCTGGTCAAAATTTTTATATTCTAATTAACGAAGCTAAAATTGAAACTCAAACAGACGACTCTGGATGTCTGCATTGGTCAGAAAATATATCGTATAATTATCTGGCGGACTCTCAATACATAGCTATAGACCGAACTATTATCGGCACAGGAGCTTATTTGGGAGAGCAAAAAATAACTATAGCGATCAATCC
>CAYMKD010000052.1:1171-10916 GCA_964390435.1 uncultured Pseudobdellovibrionaceae bacterium
CTTCATGGTGGAATCGGACAAACAGTTTTAGATCCACGAAAACAAAGTATTCCTGGCTTGGTAAAAAGTGAGGAGGCTTTATCTGTTTTATCTGGCAGTGCTAAACAAACAGAAAGTCAACGCAACCAACTATGGCTGGATCAAGGTAGTTTTATTATTAAAGAAGTTACCTCTGATATTAACACAATTAAATTTAAAGTTGATTTGCAGTTAAAAACTTTTCTACAATTATTCGACTTAAATAAACGTCCTGTATCTGAATCTCTTCAGGAAGGCACGTTCAGTGTGCAAGTATGGCTTATTAGTACTGATTTATTTGGCAATAAGAAGATTATTGGTAAAAGCAGTATGGTTGCAGAATCAAGCCGTGTTACTGCAGGTATTTTAACGGCCTCGAGCATACTAACAATGGACATAATCCCTAAAATGGGTTCTTTGTCTCTAGGTATAATTGTAAGCCCTATTAACGGTCCACTTGGCCTTAAAACATTTCAAGGTCTTTATTATATGGGCGATTACAGTTCTATGACAGGACGATTTTTTGCAAATCTTGAAAATGTAGTTATTGAAAAAGGAGAAAACTTTTCTCTAGCAAATGAAGTCAGTAATAGCGAAACCATCTTAGGAGATGGCTATGCAAAAGCAAAATATATTGTAAAACCACTCGTCGCTCGTTTTACAAAATATAATAATGAAAGTAACATTGGACGAGCCGTTGAATACACCGTTGAAGCTTGTATAGAACATCCCGTATCTGGAAGACCTGTCGTCGCTCAAGCTTTTAGAATGACTAATGACGAAGGAAAAGTCATTTCAACTGGGGACAATGCAATAACGGATAGCCGAGGTTGCATTACGGGAACTGATGAGCTTTACCATGATTATTATAAGTGTGAACATTTATTCTTACAGGGCATTAATATAGAGAATAAAACATTAAATTTGAATGAACACCTGACAATTGCAATGAACCCTTGGGATCTTGGATTTACCTTCGCAAGAGACACTCGGCTCATGCAGCAAGATGACATGAAGAACGCCCAATGCAATAGTCGATATAAATCTGAAATATATGTAAATGAATTTAACTACTTTGTACGCCGTTTTGATTATAAAATAGATCAATTCTTAAATATGCAATTAACTAAAGTAATTAAAGTGGCTATGCGCCCTCAGGTGCGTCGTTATCACAGTATGACTTTAGGACGCTTAGCAACTGAAAAACTAAGAGATGGTAAATATATTGTTAAAATGGTTTTATTAAGAAACAACTATGACGATGATAAAGCAAAAAGTCAGTTTATAACTTCAGACTCAAAAGTTGTAAATGTTATGGATGGTCAGATAACCGCTCCCTTTGATATCTCTATTTATAATTTAGAACTGCTTGGAGCACGTCATCAAGTGATGTTTGAAATTATTCCTGCAGATGAGTCAAAAATTATTAGCTGTAATCATGACAGAGTCTGTACTTATAAAGGAAATAGTATAGATGATGTTGCAGTTACGGACCGTGGACTTGAAGCCAAAACATTTGCTGGACCAATTATTGCCGAATTTGATGTTTTTGGAAATTTACTCAACGAGGCTGACAGTGAAATCAATCAAGACATTGATACTTTAAACAAATGCGAAGGTCTTGACCCTTATGCAGATGTAAAGCCTAACGAAATTTCTGACAACTGCATGATCAACACTCAAATGAGTGCCACTGAATTTATTAATCAAAATGAAAATGAAGAAACAAGACTTCATAAAACAATGGCTCCCCTAGCTACACTTAAAAGGTTTGCCACTCAAATGGGCGTTGAATATATTAATTTAAAAGAACCTCAAGAATCTCTTCGTTTAAGGCAAGGACTTGCTGAGCCTACTGCATATGCCAAGTCAATTCTATCAAAAGAATCAGGGCTTCATGAGGATTTTAATGTCTCAAATCCTATGTCTACGAATGCACTCTACACTATGCTTGAGACTGGCAAACTCAGCACTCACTTGGCTAAATCTTTTTGTGGTTATTGGTTTAATGATTACTGGAGACGCCTAGTTCCTGGTCAAGAAGAACTGACTTTAGCCGGAACACAAGAAAAACTTTGGTATGAATGTGAGCAAGCTGTCGAAAAAGATCCGACAAAATTTTTCTTGTTAGAGAAAAAATATAAGCTCAATGAAAAACCTGTATCTTGGAAGCACCTAGAAGGCTTTAGCTACGATTACAGCATTGGAACAAGCTTCTCTTTAAGCAAATCTGAAAGCTATAGTAAAAGCTGGACTACAAAGTGGTTTAGCGTATCCACTGATCTTACTAAACATCTATTAAGGCTCTTATCTTTTGGTGCAGATGTTGGTTACTCGCTATCCACTTCAGAAACAGAAAGTAATAGCCAAAGCAATTCTGTAACTGTTTCTTCATCTTATGCCCTTATGATACAACAAGTAAATTTTGACATTGAATTTAATAATTATGAGTCTTGCTTAGCCATTAAATTAAATCCAAATTTATTTATTGATCGCAGCGCCCCTTATCCTCACAAACAAATATTTTATGGCTTAAGTGATGAGCAGATTTTAAATATATTAAGTGCCGGGTATCTACTCTGCTCTGGCTCTGTTGAGAAAAACTCTATAAAAAAACATGAAAATTACTATTGGATGGCGCAGTATCTTCCTAATGGTCAACAAAATGATACTCGCGATAGTAAGAATCGTGCATTGCTAATGGCACTAAGAGGTAAAAGAGACTTCTATACCTTCCTAGATAAAATTCAAGCACAACCATCTATGCCTCAGAATGCTTACAAAGCAGACGATCATGCAAACAAAGGTCTTGATATTCTACTGCCTGTTTTTAAACAAAGTTTACCAAGTTATCCTAGCTTTTATTCTGAACAATAAAGGCACATGAGACACTTTGTACCTATTATTTAACAATTATTCTTAATGCGCCGCTCCTATATGCTTTACACAACTGCACTCCGCTTGACCTGTTGCTAGACTATGCGAACAAATAATAGCAGCGACTATAGGAGACTTTAATGAGCAACATAAACTCTATGCGTGAACTGCCAAAAACCGCCGGTTACAAGCAAGGAGACATCTTAGTTGTATTTGGAGAACTTTTTGCCCGTGGCTATGCTAATGGCCTTGTTGAAGCTGCCGAAAGAGCCGGAATGACCATTATTAAGGCCACTGTTGGTCGTAGAGATAAAACGACAGGTCAACTGCGTCCATTGCTTGATAGTGAAATCACAGACCCTCATTCTACTATTAATGTTCCACTTGAAGCCGGCTTTGATTTTGAAGCCGATGCTAAAGGCATCACGCCTTGTGATCAATTAAAAGAAATTAAATTGTCAGAATGGCAACAAGCCAAGCTGAACTGGTCAAGCATTGAAGAGTCACGACAAAAAGCTACTATAAGATTTAGAGAAAATACAAAAGAGTTTTTAAGCCAATTAGCACCTAAAATTAAACCCGGTTCAAATGTTCTCTTTGCTCATCTTATGGCTGGAGGTGTGCCTCGCGCAAAAATCATTATGCCCCTAATGAACAGGGTTTTTAAAGGTACCGGCGATCGTCATATCCCCTCAAAAGATTTTTGGGAAAGTGACTTAGGAAAACTTTGTGCCATGAATTTTGAAGATGTTACGGCCCAAACTCTTAAACACTTACTCGAGTTATCAACTGACTTACGACAAAAAATTGAGAGGGACGGTGGGCAATGTAGCTTTATTGCCTATGGTTATCATGGCACCGAAATTCTTATAAATCAAAAACCTACGTGGCAAACATATACGCCCTATCTACAAGGATGGGCCAAAATGCAGTTAGAAAAAGTGGCTCAGGAATTTTGGACTAAAAAGGTTTCAGTCAGTGTTTTTAATTGTCCTGAGATTTTAACCAATTCAAGTTCTATTTTTATTGGCGTTGAGCTTTCTCTCTACCCTCTCGTTACTGCACTTCAATCTTATAATAAATCTCCTTATATCGAAAAAGTCCTTAACGACTGCAAAGAATTGTTAAAAGATGATCTTAACTTCTCTGATATTCAAACTTATATCCAAAGCTACCTATCTAGCGATGAAATTAAAAGCCTTAATAAATTTGAGCAATGGCCAATGCACTCAAATAAAAATCAAATGGAAAAAATGATACTCAGCTCTGAGCATTTAGTGAAAATGCACAAAGATGAAAAAAATCTTATTACTGGTGTTCTCAGCGAGGCAGTCTTCGTAGCCTGCGGAGAAATTATGTTTCATGATAGCTTTAAACAAAGTGCTCCTGTTTGGTGGTTAGGACATGATATTGTTGCTGCTACTTTAAATCAACTTTCTCTTAAATGACTCCCATAGAGTGGAACTATGATCAGTGGAAATTTTTAGGCTTCAGCATCGCTGGAATTAGAACAGCTCTTGCGATGCCTCAGCTTTCTCTCTCTTTTGATGTAGCCCAAGGACAAAAATTTTTACTTCCATTAAATAACTACCTTATAACTCATGGGCATTTGGATCATGCTGCTGGCATTCCCTATCTTATTTCACAAAAAGCCATGCATGGACTAAAGCCTCCTACTTTTTATATGCCACCAGGTCTTGTTGAACCAATGAAGAAGATAATGAATCTTTGGAGTCAAATAGAGGACCACACATATCAATATGAGTTTAAAGCCGTCTCCCTCGACCAAGAAATACCACTTAAACCTGGTTACTTTGCCAAAGTATTTAAAACAGTGCATAGGGTTGAGTCTTTTGGCTACACAGTTTTTCGTGAAGATAAAAAACTTAAACCAGAACTCCATGGGCTTACCTCTTACCAACTTTTAGAATTAAAAAAGCAAGGGCAAGAAATTGAGAATGTAACAAAAAGTCCCATTGTTAGCTTTACAGGCGATACGCAAATTGAGTTTCTCCAAGGTCCAGATTTTATAAAAAAAAGCCAAATACTTTTTATTGAAACTACCTTTATAGATGAAAAAAAAGACATCGCCTCAGCTAAAAAATGGGGGCACTTACATCTAGATGAGCTCATTGAGCTCTTACCAAGTATTGAAAGTGAAAAAATTGTTTTAATTCACCTCTCAGCCAGATACACTCATAAAATCATAAAGGAATTACTTAGTCGTAAACTTAAACCAGAGGAGCTCGACCGTGTCTTGGTATACTCAGCTTGCTAAATCAACTTTTTTACTAGTTATAATCTCTTTATTTTGGGTTGCATGTCAAAATACATCTGTGACAACAAAACCGGATTCAACCTCTGAGAAAGCCTCCTGGAGCGCTCGCATGCATGAACTCTCATCGAATCTCTCGCAACTTATACCCTTCATTGCAAGTCGAGAAAACTTTGAAAATCCAGAAAATAAAAAAGTCATCTTGGCCGAAATACAGAAACTCCGTAACCTAGCTCATAAATTATCAACACAGTCTCTTCCAGATCAAGATCCAAGCTTAAGTTTTATTAGGCATGAATTTGAAAAAGATATTGAACGCTCCGTAGAAGCTTTTAACTTAGGTCATAAGGACTATGCTAGATTTACACTTAGAAATTCAATTTCTTACTGTATACAGTGTCATACTCGAACATCATTAGGCCCTAGCCTCAATATGGAATCTCTTTCTAAATCCCTAAACCCATTGCCGGCCTTTGAACGTGGAGAATTTTATTTAGCCACACGAGACTTTAATAGAGCAAAAGAAGAGTTCACTAAAATTCTTAAAGATCCTAGCATTCGAGTGAGCCGCCCCTTTGACCTTGATAAAGCAGCTCGAGCATTGCTAACACTTGAAGTCCGCTATGAGAATAATCCTGCGGAAGCTTTACAGACAACGGAACTTCTTTTACAAAGAACTGATTTACCTCAATACCTGAAAGAAGATGCTCAAGCCTGGAAGAAGGCCATTCTCGCGTGGCAACGAGAGCCTTCTAGTAAAATAACAAATCCTCAAAAACAGTTAGAATTAGCAAAAAAATTAATAAGAAAATCAAGTATGAGTAGTCAATTTTATAATGAAACTCAAAATGATGTTGAGCTTTTAAGAGCTTCCTATTTACTTCATGAGTGTCTTTCTAAAAACTTGTCAGCTCAACAAAAAGCAGAGGCCCTATATTTACAAGGTATCGCTTATGAAGGTTTAAAACATATTAGTAGCTGGGATCGTGGTGAAAAATATTATGAGGCTTGCATACATAGTCTTCCTCATTCTTCGTGGGCAAAAAAATGTTATAAGCGATTTGAGCAGAGCACTTACTTTGGATTTAGTGGCAGCGGCGGAATGCTTCTTCCTCCGGAAACACAACACAAATTAGTAGAACTTAAAGAGCTTTCTAAGTAATTATGGCTACTAAAAAAAGTATTAAAATTGCAGTTACTGGAGGCCCCTCAGGTGGAAAAACAACACTCATTGAGACTCTGCAAAAGGAGTTTGGCAATAAAGTTGCCATTGTTCCAGAGGCTGCCTCTATTTTGTATCGCGGCGGTTTTCCTAGAAAACGCAGTTTCTCTGCTCAGCGCTATGTTCAAAGAGCTATTTACTACACTCAAGCCGAGCTTGAGGGGTTAATAAAAGGTGAAAATCCTGATCGCCTGATTATATGTGATCGTGGCTCTCTTGATGGCCTTGCCTACTGGCCAGATCCTAACCAGGATTTTTTTGAATCCTTAGAAACAACACTAAACTATGAGTGCGCACGTTATGATTGGGTTTTGCACCTAGATACGGCCTCTGCAGATGCCTATGATTCAGCTAATCCTATTAGAATAGAAAGCTTTGAAGAAGCTGCATCACTAAATGATAAGATTAAAAAAGCTTGGGAATGTCATCCAAACAGATTTATTATTCCTCACCAAAGCGATTTTTTTAGTAAAATGGGATTAGCTCTCAATATTATCCAACTTATAATACAAGGGAAATCTAAATCAGAAATTCTTCAAAGTATTCCCAAAATGTAATGCAACTGTCTTATAAAGAGACAGCAAACTAATTTCATGAATAAATATTTCTTTAACTACCTGTTTATTCAATTCTAAGCACTTATGGCATTATACTTTGGTCCGATAAGTACTAATATAAAAAGGACGTATTATGCCAATTTTAGATAGATACCGAAAAGCCGGGGGCTTTGTACAACTCGTACAGCTTATAGAATCTTGTGAGCCTAATAAACAAGAGAAACTATTGCATCTAGTAGGCGCTGAAGATCCTGGTTGGGCCGTCCTTGTGAAAGCCAAATCTCTATCTTTAAATAAAATCTTTTCTTGGCCCCAACAGTCTCTTATGGAGTTTACTAATATTATACCAGATCGAATATTAGCTATTACTCTTCATTGTGTTCCAGCAGACTTTCACCCTAAAATTATTGAGAGCCTTCCTCGGTCTAAAGCAAGAGAAGTTCAAACTCTCTTTGAAGAAATTAAACCAACTCCAGCTGAGAAGCATGCTGCCACTGTAAAAGTCATTCAAACAGTCAGAGACTTTGAAAAAGATGGTAAGATTAAATTAGCTGCAATTGACCCAAGTCTTGAGATTAATGAATTACTTGTGGCTTAAATTTTTAATTAATCATTTGTAATAAAATATTAAGTACTGTGCGATCATACTTTTCGCGAACTTTTAATAAGTCCTCTTTAATTTTTAAATGATTGCTATAGTGCCAATGCATTTGAGAGTACTGATTAATTGTTCCAATATACAAAATAGCTCTCGATAGAGCTTCCTCGTTGTGAAGTTGAGGATTAATTTTTTGCATAATTCCAGAAATTCTCTCTAAAAGTGGAGTAATAAAGTATTCAGCTGTAAAATCTGCATACTCTCCACCATCTACTAGGGACCATACACATGTGCGATAATATACTTCCTGCTCTCTAGCAACTTTAAGAAGTTTATCCGTCATTTCTTTAAAACTTTGCGCTGTTAAATCTGTGTCGCTCGAAATAACTGTATCTAATATGGCCTGAACCATTGCCAGTTGTTTTTCAATGACAGCTTTTCTTAAGCCCTCTTTATTGCCAAAATGGTAGCCAACAAGAGCTGTATTTGCTCCTGATAATTTAGCCACGTCTTTAAGAGTGGTTGATTTAAAACCCTGCTGAGCAAATAATTTTTCAGCAGCAGCTATAATATGATCCTTTGAGGTACCATAGGCATTTTGCCTGTCCGTGCGTGGGTTTTCCACATTAGCCTCCTTAAAATCATGCTTTATATAGACTTTTGTATGGGAGTTGTTTTTGAAAGGCAATGCTCTTTTTTCAAGCATTCTACAGATCCTAAAATATATTTCAAAAAACCAGATTTCTTAATTGCATCTTAACAATTCGACCGCCTTTAGTCGTAAATTTAAGAAAGCCACGTTGCTCGTTGTCATCTAAGGGTAGAAAATCTTTCTATGTATTTATTTACTT
Organism: uncultured Pseudobdellovibrionaceae bacterium; assembly: GCA_964390435.1. GTDB lineage: Bacteria > Bdellovibrionota > Bdellovibrionia > Bdellovibrionales > Bdellovibrionaceae > CAYMKD01. Next base: position 9,570 of record CAYMKD010000052.1, read on the forward strand.
TAGCCTTATTGCTATTAGGCTCCATAAGCCAAGCAAACTTTAATCTTAGCTTTTCTCCTCGCCAGAACTATGTTCGCGTGCTTCCTCAAAAATTTGAGTACCATATGATTGATGAAGATCATATTCGAATTGGCGATGTTATTATTGATGCAACTCAAATAGAATTTCAAATTAAACGCCTGCCAAATAAAGACGTTCAACTTATTTTTTCTTGGCCTGCAGGCTTACTAGTTAAAGGCGAACTGAGTCTTAAGGATTCTTCTGGGAAAGCTTTTTGGAAACAGTCAATTGTAGAAGATAATATTAAAATAGTTTCTACGGACAATAACCCTCAGTATAGAAATCAGTTAGCTAGTTTAATTAGTGAAGATATTAGTGAAAAAACTCTTCGCTATATTCAACAACAAGTTTTTTTAAATTTTTGTGTCTACAGAAAAGATGTAGATGCTAAAATTTATTTATGTTCAAAAGATCTTTACGTAACTAATAAAGATGGCATCTTAAAAGTAAAAAATCGAAATCCGAAACAATCTAAAGCCAGCATTAAAATTAATGGTTTTTTAGTAGGACCTCAAGGAGTCATTGTTTTAAATAAAAAAGATGATTTTGTTTCTATGAGGGCCAGATTACAATCAGGTGCTATTCTTGAAATAGACAGCAAGCTAAATGAAGTTGAATTTAAAGATGTCACAGCTCTACCTGAAAAAAAATCTATTCAAGTTTCAGCTTTTGGTGCTGATCCAATTAATGAAGATCAAGTAACACGTATTAATCAAAATCAATGGGTCACTGAGCTCAGTTCAGAACGTCCATATTTGTACCTTAAAGGCTCAGGAGATATTGCCATGAGGCAAGACTTTTTAATCGAATCTGCTCCCCCGCCAGAAGAAATTCGACCCGAAATCTTTTTAAAAAATCCTGAAAAAACCTATAAAAGCTCTTTTGGAACTTACGGTCAGACAAAATCAAACACGGAAGCGGTTAAAGTTGATAAAAAAACTGACTTAGAGAAAAAATCAGATCATCAATTTTATTGGCAGCTAAATAATTTAAAAAGAGATCAGACAAATAAAAGAGTCTTAGGAGTTCGGTCTTCAGGGAAAATTTATAGAGCTCATCTTAAAACTTATAGAGGACGTGGTTTTAGTTTAGGTGCTGCTATTGGACAAAAATCCTCTATGTTTTATGATCTAAATAGCGCTTGGTGGTTTGACAAGTTCTTAGGAATTAACTCTGGTGTCACACGTTTAAGATGGGGACTCCTTGCTCAATATCAAAGATCCAGCTCTCAAGCTAATTCTGACCAGCCACAAGATGATACCTGCTTTCAACTAGCATATAGATTTA
>CAYMKD010000053.1:0-6721 GCA_964390435.1 uncultured Pseudobdellovibrionaceae bacterium
AAAACGTATTGTTGTTGATAAAGACAACACAACAGTAATTGATGGCAGCGGTAAAAAAGCTGATATCCAAGCTCGTGTAACTCAAATTCGTGCCCAAGTTGAAGAAACAACTTCTGACTACGACAAAGAGAAATTAAAAGAACGTCTTGCTAAACTTTCTGGTGGTGTTGCAGTAATTCATGTTGGTGCTCCTTCAGAAGTTGAAATGAAAGAGAAAAAAGCTCGTGTTGAAGATGCTCTTAATGCAACTCGCGCAGCTGTTGAAGAAGGTATCGTAGCTGGTGGTGGAACAGCTCTTATCCGTGCTGCTCAGAAAATCGATAAAACAAAATTCTCTGAAGACGAGCAATGGGGTGCTGCAATTATTAAACGTGCATGTGAAGAGCCTATTCGTCAAATCGCTGCAAACGCAGGTCTTGATGGCGCAATCGTTCTTGACCGTGTTCTTCAAAACAAATCTGCAAGTTTTGGTTACAATGCTTACAGCGATGAGTATGTTGATCTTTTAAAAGACGGTGTAATTGATCCTGTAAAAGTAGTTCGTTGTGCTCTAGAGAACGCAGCTTCTGTTGCTTCACTAATGCTTACAACCGAAACTATGATCGCTGAAGCACCTAAAAAAGATGATGCTGGTGGTCGCCCACCAATGGGTGACATGGGCGGAATGGGTGGTATGGGAGGAATGGGCGGCATGATGTAATGTGCGCTGCTCCTTTTATACCGTGTGACTGCTAAGTTCAGTACTCACACATGAAAAAGACAAAAGCCAACCTTTTAAAGGTTGGCTTTTTTTTTGAAAAACCAACAACCTCTGCAAATATTGAGAATAAGAATGCCTGTAAGCAACTAAAACAAAAATTCAATGCCGCCACTCATGGTGGTGGCTCTTAGACTAGCACTTGAAGCTGATTCAGACCGTGACCCCGCACCAGAAAAGCTAGCAGTATATTGTTCAAAATTCAGAGCACCTTTGAAATTGAGGCGTTCTTTTAATTTATAAGTGCCAAACATGGCAAAGCAATTAATAGTATTTGTACTAGAAGATCCAGATGTAGACGGTGATTCGCTTAGTGAGGGGCTTAAGAAAAAGAAAAGTTCAGCACCTAATGTGATTGGGCTTTCAGTATCAAGTGGAAAAGAACCGCGCAAACCAAGATTTAAGCCGCTAAAATTCATGTTTGTAAATGCCAACGGAGTTGAGCTATCAGCGACCATTTTATAAGTCGTAAAACCGCCAAGAGCTTGTATTTTTGGTCCCCAAAAATTATCTCCAAGCAAAAAGTTGTAGCCAAAATGCACCCCATACTGGGCTGTTGAAAATCCCAACTCAGCAGGGTCAGAACCGGAATAAGGATTATTTGCCGTTGCAACACTTTGTTTGAGGCCTGCTTGAACAAACCAGCTTGGATTTAACCAAAGTTCAACCAAGGCGCCAATCGATGGGGCGACTGAAGAGGAAGCTGTAATGCTTCCTGCGGTGGACAGTGAGGTGTTGGCGCTAAATTGACCCAGTCCAAGTAATAAATCAACTTTACCAAATGTGGGTGGATCTAAAGGTTTCCATTCGTGAGGCGAGTCGCCAAAGCTGACGTTTTTGTCAGCTCGATTAGCCAAGCCATCTAGAGGCTGTCCATCAATATCATTTCCTGTATCAATATAGTTAAGAAATTCATCCGTAATAACTTTTGTGCCCACTTGAATTGTGCCGCGATCACGCTCAGATGTGATTGTGCCAAAACTTAATGCATCCTCTACCTTATAAATTTTGATTTTTCCCAAAATAGCTCGCTCGTGACCTATCATAAAATGATATCTTGGGTGGCGATTAATTTTTAAAATTTGTATAACTGTTAACTCATCACCACTTCGAATTTTGTCTTTAGCTCCAAGGTTGACAGTAACATTTTGCGCTCGACGACTTAAAACAACCCCATTGTAGGGTAGTCGGGTGATTATTTTCTTATATAGTAGGGCAATCTCTTTATTTATCGCAGCGACCTCAAATTCCTGTAAGCCGGCTTTTGTTTCGCGTAAAAACAAAAGCCCCTCGCGCCCAGCGTAAAAATCTAGAGTTAAGCCAACTCCTTTGGGTCCACGAGTAATAAAGAGTGTAAATAGACCTTGGGCTTGATTGCTAGAGAGTAACTCTGTTACTTGTTCTGGATTTTCAGAAAAATCTTGAATGTCAGCACTGTCTGGACTTTCGACTAAATTCCAACGCCTTTGATCCTGGACTAGTTTTTTTAAAAACTCAGTAGCGGGCTTGGCATAAATGTCTGAAAGATTATCTTTTGCTGGTAACACGAGGACTGCGTTGATGCTTAAATCTTCATCCACAGGACTTACAAACAAATTAGACGAACTGACAGCTGTTTGAGCTTTTGAGAGAGAGCAAAAGAGAAAAAAGCTAAAAAAAATTATAGAAGAAAAAGATAAAACACGACCAGTATTTAAGCCCATAAAGATATTCTGCCTTTTTGCATGAGCAAGGTCAATTTAGCTTGAGAAGTCTTTGGCTTAAACCGAAAAGTAGACATGAAGTTTTTGGTATTGCTTAGCTTTTTAATGGTAAATTCTTTGGCCCAGGCACAACTTGATGCTTCTTCGGCCTTACTTTTGCCTTCAGGCAGCGGGGCACCTCAAGAGGCTGGACTGGAGTCTGGGCGTTATAAGGTTAAAGAAGAGAAAACGACAATTATCAAATCAAAAACAGAAGTGATTAAAGAAAAAAATAAAAATGAGCAAGTTGTAACACCTGTGGTTGCCGCTCCCGCAACAGGTGTGGAAGAAAATCAAAACGTAAAACCAGAAGAAGTTGTCGAGAAAAGTGTGGAAACTGCTACGCCTTCTGTGGAACAGCAAACAACAGAAAATGACGAAATAGAAGAGGCTCCTCAACCATCAATGGGTGAACAAATTAAAGAGCTAATTTTAGGATCTGATAAACCACCACAATACTACTCTCCACAAATACACCCTGACGATGTTAGAAGAAATAGAATTGAAGTGGATATTCTTCCAAGCTTTCTCTATGTTGACTCTCAAAGTAAATCTTGGCTTAGAAGCTATAATTATTTTTCTCCAGCTATGAAATTTGATTTTAAAATGTGGTTAACTCCATTTTTTGGTTTACATGGAAAGTATAGTACGGTTCTTGGCGCTGATGTGGTTGAAGCACCAACATCAGACACTCGAGTACCAATTACACAAGAAAATGTAGAACTAGGTGTGCGTATGAGAAGGTTTTATGGACTTTCGCGCAAAGCCCCTTCTTTAGAGTTCTCTTTAGACTATATTGATAATAATTTTGGCGTTCCGGCAGACAGTACAACGAGAACTAAATTTAAAACTAGTGGTTTAAATTTAGGCTTAAAAACTCGAATTCCTACAACACCTAGATATGCTTGGACGTTGAGTTTTGGCGTGGCCCCGAAAGCTTTTCATGCAGAGGTAGCAAATCCTCTTGATTACAAATCTGGTGATAAGGCAGAAACAAATCGACTATCTTTAGCCGTAGGTGGAGAAATTAAATTACTTAGAACAAGTCAAATGGTCTGGGAGCTTGGCTATTCACTGGAAAAAAATAGTTTTACAGGTTTATCTACAACGGCAGATCCTGTTACTGGCACGACGCTTAATAACGTTTCTGCAACGCAATCTCAGACAGTTTTTTCGTTTGGATATCGTTGGGGCCATTAGAGAATCTCGACTTAAGCATAGCTGCGTCTACATAAATAACATGATTAAATAAGGTTATGTCTAAACGCGTACTTTTAGTGGACGATGCGCCATTCATGTTAGAAATTCTAAGACAAATTTTGTCTGAAATAGGCTATGAAGTTTGCGGAGAAGCTAAAAATGGAATGGAAGCAGTAGAGTTAGCGCAAAACTTAGAGCCAGACATGGTTATCATGGATATGGTATTGCCTTTAAAAAATGGTGTAGAGGCAAGCAAAGAAATTTTAGAGAGTCATCCTGAAATTAAAATAATAGCTTGTTCTACGGTTGATCAAGATACGGTATTAATGAGTGCTTTAGATGCAGGCTGTATTGACTACATAACGAAGCCTTTTAAAAAAAATGATATTGTAAGCGTTGTAAATAAAATTTTTTCAATTCCAGAGGAGACTCCAGCATGAGCGAAATATTTTTTATTATTAAGAGTCTTATTCTTACATCAATAATTATTTTATTTATGCAGGTTGAGATTGGCTCAACAACAATAGAAAATCATTTTCAAAACTTTTTGCTCACCTCAAAAGTCTCAAGTCAGGTGAGAGAGTCGGCGCAAGGTGGAGTCAGGTTTTTGAGAAATACATGGCACAAAATTTCAGGACAGCAAACATCAAATCTAACAGCGCCCGCATCGCAACTTCCAGGACAAAGATTTAAAGGACAGTGGGAGCGCAGCCAAGATTTTTTGAAAAAATCAAAAGACAAAGCTGTTGAAACAATAAATTGAATTTTCTTAAGCTACAAATTCTATTTTTATTCTTTAGCTCAGAAGTTTTTGCGGCGTTTGCAAATTATAGTTCACCTCTGTTAGGAGATCGTTTTTCTGGCATGGCTGGAGCAGCAACGGCACTAGCTGAAGATGCCTCAGCGAGCTCATTTTATAACCCCGCAGGCCTTGTTCGAATTGAAGGAGAATCTTTAGCAGGATCTGTGAGTACCTATCAAAAAGCAGATACTGCATATGGAAGTGTTAGTGATTTTACAAGTGCTAGTTTAAGGGTTAATCAAGGATATTTTCGAGCCATATCGGCAGCTAGTGGTTATATTCAAAAGGTAAAAAATTATTTTTTAGGGCTTTCCCTTGTTGTTCCAGATTTTGATTCTTTTCAGGGCGATATAGCAGCAGATGATGCAAATAGATCACAAATGAATTTTAATGATGAGTCTTTATGGGTAGGAGCTTCAGCTGCAAAAAAAATTGATGAAGAAAATTATGTGGGTATTACAGTTTATTACACAGCTCGAAACTTTAGCAGAAGTACAAGGGAAACAAGTTTTCCTAGCACAAGTAACGCCACTCTTACCTTTGAAGATTTAACTTTAAAAGCCAATTCCTTTTTGGCGATTTTAGGTTATCAATATAAACCATTAGGAAAATGGACTTATGGGATTTCTGTTCGTACTCCCTCCTTGCATGTTAATGGCCAAGGCTCTTATTCATACACAAGAATTGAAACCAATCCATATAGTGCAAGTACAGAAAATCGTAGTGATTTTAATGCAATCACACCAATTCCACCAAAGTTGAGCTTTGGACTATCTTACGAAACTGAAAGTCAAAGCACAATTTCGGTGGATTTAACTATTCATGGTGGGTTGCAGTATTACGATTTAGGTGAAGATACTTATTCAACATTGATTCGTCATAAACCAACGTATAACGGAGCTGTTGGTATTGAGGTTCCAATGTCGAGTTGGTTAAAGGTGCGAACTGGAGTTTATACAAATTTTTCTTCTCATCCATCGCCTGATGAGAGTTTAAATAAGCGACAAGGTGATCACGTAGATCAATATGGGTTTAGTGCGAACTTGGCGGCACGAACCAATAAAAACACCGTTTATACTTTTGGTGGTTTTTATTCTGGAGGTTCGGGCTCAAGCTTACAGAAAATTAAAGATAACTTAAAAATCACTACAAGAAGCCAACAGCTATTCACTATGCTTGTTGGCTTCTCATATGGTTTTTAACGTTGTTGTGTGCCAGTTTGAGTAGCGCTATTTCCTGCCGTTTGATTTTTTAGTGCAGCAGTTCTTTTAAATAGTTCAGTCTCTGCTTTTGCTGAGCAAACAACACTTGTTGTTGATGTACCAGTATAATCCTTACCACTAATGGTTGGATCATTGGTATTGAGCGCAGCAGAGGCGGCACTGGCCATAAAAGTTAGAATCATAACAATTCTCACATGTTTCATCGTGTTCTCCTTAGTAGAGCTTATTTAATATCCCAGGCTCATATATAAAATCTGAACAAGGGCCTTCAATAAGGGTAGTAGCGAATCTCGTGCCAGACTCATAATTCAGAGACATTTTAATAAAAGCACGTAAAATCAAATAGTTATATTGTCTCAATTTGAGACTTGAGTGTCTAAAGCTTGTACACCTGTTCGCGCAAAAAGGTGCCAGGCACCTTTTCCTTAAACACTGTGTTAGATGCTTTTGCTGGTTTCTTGCTAGTGTGAACATACAATCAATAATACGCAAAAATCAAAAGAGGCAAAATTTGATGAACTTTAATAATAAAACTATGAATATATTTTTACTGTTATTCTTGTCTTTGGGTTGTGCTCATAAAAATGTCGCACCCGCAGAAATAGTTTACACTACAGACTGGTTCCAAGAAAACCGTGAGAATTGGTCAAAGTATTTAGCAGAGTTTAAGGGCAAACCAAATATTAAGTATTTAGAAATTGGGGTTTTTGAAGGAAGATCTGCATTTTGGCTGCTAGAGAATATTTTAACAAACCCGAGCTCTGAAGCAACCCTTGTTGATCCATTTTTTCCGTCCTATGAAGAGAGATTTTTGAGTAATTTAAAAAGCTTTCCACAGAAATCACAAATAAAAGTTATTAAAGAATACTCGTCTATTGCCTTAAGGAATTTACCACGAAATACCTTTGATATTATTTATATCGATGGCTCACATTTGGCTAAAGATGTTTATATAGATGCGGCCCTTAGCTGGGATCTTTTAAAAGTAGGTGGGATA
>CAYMKD010000053.1:6731-10870 GCA_964390435.1 uncultured Pseudobdellovibrionaceae bacterium
CTCATTTTTGATGATTATCCATGGAATAAAAAAGATTGGCCAGTGAGCACAAGGCCAGAGGTGCCGATAGCTGCTTTTTTAGAGTCTTTTCAAGAAGAAATAACAGTGATGCATAAAGAATGGCAAGTTATTCTCAGAAAAGAGTCCGCCCTAGATGAGCCACAAAGCCGAATAGGAAAATATATTTTTGATTGGCACGCAAAAGTTTTAATGGATCCATCTTTTAAGCCCGTTGCAATTTTAAACTCTAAAGAGCTTCACATGTTGGAAAAATTTTTGCTGGCAAATAGAAAAGAGAAAATTTCGTATTATAAAAAGTCAGACTTTATAAAAATATGTAAAAGTTTACAGATGAACTGCTCATCGTCAGAGCAGTAAAGTTATCTTTCTCCAGGCCCATCTGAGCCAGAACCAGTTCCATCGCCACCTGGTTGAAAAGTTGTTTTGTCGCCAAGCTTTCCTCCTTTTAGTGAGGCAAGACATGCAGGACAAGACACACCAACAACGGCGGGGTTAGACTCTTGCTCCATTGTGTGAGCTGCTGAGGCGACATTGATGTCATCAGGATTACAGCCAATTTCAGAACTACATTTCTGATTATTAACTTCGGCCCAACTAACTGGTGAAAGAATGATTAGTGCAGATAAAAAAGCTAGAGTTCGAAACATTTTATACCTCATTTATTATAAATAAATCTCGTTAGTTGCTGGAGCAATAATGTCTAATAAGTTGTTAAATGTACTGGCAACTTGAACTGCAACAGTTGGACCTTCTTTGCTATCAACTTTGCTGATGTCGCCATTTGCTTTATAGCTTACACGAATTGTTCCAACACCAGGCCTTGTAACTACGGAAGGTTTTCCTAAACGTTCTTCATAGGAAATTTTAACAAGCTTTTTAGCTTGATCTGTAATGCTTGCGATGCGTCCGCGATTATCATAAGTAAGAGTGATTTTTTGGCCATCTGAATTTTGAGCAAAAGTTAGATTGCCACGATTGTCATAGCGAAACTGTGTAATTTTGGATTTAGACCTTTTGCCTTTAGTATTAATTAAATATGTCGTAACCTCAGAAATTTTCTTAATTTTAGGATCGTACTTAAAATCTAATTGAGCTTTATCCGTTGCTTTTGATTTTACAAGGCCATTTGGGTAATAAGCAAAAGTCATTCGTTGACTATTACGTCTTATAGAAATTGGTCGACCAAATATTTCATGATAACTTATATCGGTGATGTTTCCGTTTGTATTGGTAAGAACGCGGGATAAATAGGACTGTCCGTCAAATCGATTTTTATACCAAAACTCAAATCTGTTTTTAGCGACGGTTTCTTTTCCACAAGTTTTGGTAACGGTAGACCAATAGTGATTTTGAGGGTCTGACTTTGATGTTTCGTAAGAGTATTTCTCAATACATTTTTGACGATCTCTAAAACTTGTTACCCAATCCTTATTTTTATCGTAGGTTAAAGCAATAAAAGTTTTATCAGGATAGTTTGCTTTTGTTAGGTTGTGTAAATCATCATATTCATAGGTGTAGACGTTGTTCCAACCATTTTTTACATAACTTAAGTCGTCCAAATTTTTGTATTTATACTCAGAGCTTAAATTGTTGGGACCTGTTATAGACTTAACTTTTCCATTTGGATAAAATTTAAAAGAAAGCTTGCGACCATTATTATCAACAAGTTCTCGTATTTGATTTTTTTCATAAATAAACTTTAAATAATTACCATTTTTATCATAAATAGCGATCAACTGTCCTTGCAGACTAAAGCGCATAGAGCTGCCATCACCCATTGTTCTAGTATAATAAGTTTTATTATGAACGATGGTTTCAACTTCTCGTCCATTGGCATAAAAAGTAGCTCCAGGTTTTATTGGCGAGGATATTCCAAACTGTCTTGCATACTTAGCCCTCATATCAGTATCTTCAATAAGCTGTTCGGAAAGCGAAGCTAAGTACTTGGCATCATATTTTCCAGGCTGAGTAGATTTAATTTTAGATATAATTTCTTGTACGGACTTCTGAATTTCTTTTTTTCCATAGCCTTGCTGAGCAAAAATAATTTCTGCACCACCACCAAATTCAGTTAATTTAATATTTCCCTCAGGAGTTGGAGTGAGTGAGGTTTCAAGATCCGAATTCCAACCAAAGCCAAATAATCCGCTGTAGAGTGAGCGGCTATTGTAGGACCTTGTAATCCTTAGATCATATCCAGATCCTGGAGCAATAATATCAATCCAGCTGTTGTTATAGTTAGCATTTTTCATGTCAACAACTGCATGTGCTGACAAAGAAGCAAATATCAAAAAACAAGCAAGGAGCTTATTCATTAGCGTGGTTCTCCTTCATATGGCTACTAAATAATCATACATCAATTTTAACAAGTCTTCTAATCATTACGCCACCGATAATTTGTAATGTAAGCATCACGATAAGAAGAATTATACCTAAAGTCGTGTTAAAGAGAGGTTTAATATAATTAGGGTCGATTACTAAAAAAACTCCCATAAGAAAAAACGGGACTAAGGTAATAATAACCCCTTGCATGAGTCCTTGAGCTGTGAGGGCTTGAATTTTTTTTTCTACTTTTTGTCTTTCACGAATTGTAACAGTGATTGTGGCAAAAGTTTCAGCAAGATTTCCGCCAGTTTCTTTTAAGATATTAATACTATTTACAAACATTTGTACATCTGGCTTAGGAACTCTTTCGCTCAATTCGTTTAGAGCTTCTTCAATACTTCTTCCGATTCTAACTTGAGATAGTACGAGACCAAATTCTTGTGATATTGGCGCCTTTAAATTTTCAGTAACTCTTTCCATCGCCTGAGTTAAGCTTAGACCACTTTTTACGCCATTTGACATAATTGTCATTCCGTCGACCATTTGATCAACAAATAAATTACATCGACGCTCGTAAAGTGAATTGACAATAGATTTTGGAACAGACCAACCAACAATTGTGATTATTGAACCAACAAAAAGGCCTAGCCAAATATTAGGCCACAAAAGTACGAAGAAAATAACACCAAATCCAAAGCTGGCTAAAAGTAAAACCCATGTAATACGTTTACGATCAATTTCAACGAACATGAGATCAAGAAGACGTATAACATCTTCTCTTTGACCAAGACTTCTTTTGTATAGCCAAGCTATAATTGCATCAGAAGAGAAGTAAGCGACTATAAAAACACATATCGCCACAAGTGGAATAAAAAGCCATTCATTAGTTACAATAAAGCCCATAGATTATTTACCCCCTTGGCCAGAGGCTTTTTTTAAGGGTTGTGGCATAATGGGTTTACGCATCGGTGTTGGAGCAGCTTTATTAGTATTTGTGTTAGGAGCATTGGCATTTGTAAAAATATGACGTGGAATGATAACGCCTTTTTGTTCTAATTTTTCTATAAAAGTTGGGATCATCCCCATGGCTTGAAACTCACCCAAAATTCGACGATTTTTGTCATAACCAGTTTCTTTAAACCGAAAAATTTCTTGTAAAGTTACGGTTTCTCCCTGCATTCCAACCACTTCAGTAATACTAACAACTTTTCTACTTCCATCAGAAAGCCTTGATATTTGTACAATAAGATTTACGGCACTTGCGACTTGTTCGCGAATAGCCCTAATTGGTAGATCCATGCCGGCCATCATGCACAGAGTTTCAAGTCTGGCTAAGCACTCACGAGGTGAGTTGGCATGAGTTGTTGTCATTGAGCCATCATGGCCAGTGTTCATGGCTTGAAGCATATCCAGAGCGGCACCATCTCGACACTCTCCCACGATAATACGGTCAGGGCGCATACGAAGTGAGTTGCGAATTAAATCTCTAATGCTTACAGAGCCAGAGCCTTCCATATTTGCAGGTCTAGTTTCTAGGCGTACAACGTGTTCCTGTTTTAATTGCAATTCAGCAGCATCCTCAACTGTAATGATTCTTTCATTTACGGGGATAAATCCTGAGAACATATTCAAAAGTGAGGTTTTACCAGATCCTGTGCCACCAGAAATAACTACATTTAAACCGTTTTCAATGCAGATCTCTAAAAAATCAAGCATGGGTTTAGACATGCTTCCGTATTCAAGATATTTTTCTGCTGTAATTCCATCTTTACGAAATTTACGAATTGTAAGCG
>CAYMKD010000054.1:0-5789 GCA_964390435.1 uncultured Pseudobdellovibrionaceae bacterium
AAAGCTTTGTGTTCGGGATGTGGTAAGTAAATGGCTCTTGCCTCTTCACTATCATAACCTAAACCTTGGCTCATAAAAAATGCGCCTAGATTAGCATATCCTAATCCCAAGGGGCGATAGTTGTGAGAGTTTTCACAAATTCTGGATGTTGGGTAACTGGCCATATCCACCAGAAGCTCCCCAGCTATAATCAACACACGACACGTGTGCTTAAATGCCTGCCAATCAAAAGTACGATCTGCTTTTAGAAATTTTAATAAATTTATAGACGATAAATTGCAAGCAGAGTCGTCTAAAAACATATACTCCGAACAGGGATTACTAGCACGAATAACATCTGTTTTTTTACATGTATGCCAATAATTAATCGTCGTGTTGTATTGCAAACCTGGATCTGCACAATGCCAAGCAGCTTGCGCAATAGACTGCCAAATTGCGCGAGCTTTAACTTGTTTTAAAATATTTTGATTGGTGCGTGCTTTAAGTGACCAGTCACCATTTTTAATCACAGCTTGCATAAACTCATCACTCACACGTACTGAATTATTAGAGTTTTGCCCTGATACTGTTTGATAAGCCTCGCCCTCATAATCTGATGGCAAGCCAGCAGCAATAAGAATTTGTGCTTTTTGCTCTTCGCGCATTTTCCAGTTTATAAATTCTAAAATCTCTGGATGATCCACATCAAGACAAACCATTTTTGCAGCTCTTCTTGTTGTGCCTCCTGATTTGGTCGCACCCGCACCACTATCAAGCACTTTGAGAAAACTCATAAGCCCTGAGCTCGTTCCACCACCTTCGAGTTTTTCGTACTGAGAACGAAGTTTTGAAAAATTGGTTCCTGTGCCTGAGCCATATTTAAAAATTTTTGCCTCTTGTTTAGCGAGCTCAAAAATACTCATTAAATCATCTTCAAGACTCTGAATAAAACAGGCCGAGACTTGAGGACGCTTGTAAATGTTTTGCGTAGGAACGGCAGCTTGCTTTTCTTCATCCCAGCAAAAGTGAGCTGATGGAGATTTAATACCGTACTCATCAAGTCCACAATTAAACCACACTGGACTATTAAAAGCCGCGAATTGATTTATAAGAATATAACTTAGTTCACGGGAAAAGTTTTGAATTTCAAGTTTGCTTTTAAATAAATGAGGTGTGTTTTCAGCTTGCGCAGTTATTTTTCTAACCACACGACCAATAAGCTGTTTAATGGAGGTTTCACTACCTGTACCAGGCACTCCAGTGCGACGTAAGTACTTACTAACGGCGATATCTACTGCTAGCTGACTCCAAGCCTTTGGCGCCTCAACATCCTCGTAATTAAAAATCAGCTCTCCCTGAGGCCCCTTAATTTGACCTGATACTTTATGCCATTTAAGCTCTTCAAGTGGATCTATAGCGTCTTTGACAAAATATGGCTGTAGCATAAAATCTCCTCGATAGATTATAATACTATTTTAATAAAACATGATTGAAAAGTAGCCAATTCTTTGCCAAAACCTAATTATGCAAAAACCTATTTATTTGGATTATAACGCAAGCACTCCTGTGGCGAACGAAGTCCTCACCGCCATGCTGCCTTATTTCACTGAAGATTTTGGCAATCCCTCAAGCAATAATCATATGTGGGGCTGGAGAGCTCAAAAAGCTGTGGAGAAAGCCAGATCGCAAGTAGCCAATCTTATTGGCGCTGAAGCTTCTGAAATTTATTTTACAAGTGGTGCCACTGAAAGCAATAACTGGGCTCTTAAAGGTTTAGTGGATTATTGTAAAAGTGAAAATCCATCAGCTCCCATTCATATTTTGACAAGCCAAGTAGAGCATCACTCTATTTTAGCAGTGGCTGAAGACTTAAAATTAAAAGGTATTGAAGTTGATTTTTTACCGGTCAACTCTTATGGGCAAGTTGAGCTAAAAACAATTCAAAAATTTGTAAAGCCACATACCAAGCTCATTAGCCTTATTTGGGCCAATAATGAAATAGGCTCTCTAAACCCTATGCATGAGATTGCGCAGTGGACTCACTCACAAAAAATCTATCTTCATAGTGATGCCACGCAAGCTGTTGGAAAGGTCGCAGCTGATTTAAAAAATATCCATATAGATCTGCTTTCTTTATCTTCTCATAAACTCTATGGTCCAAAGGGAGTCGGTGCACTCTATATAAGAAATAAAAATCCTAAAGTTAGCATTAAACCTTTTATCATTGGTGGCGGACAAGAGCGCTCTCAACGCTCAGGCACTCTAAATGTACCAGGCATTGTAGGCCTGGGGGCTGCCTGCGAGCTTGCTGAAAAAGAACTTACTGATGAAGCTCTGAGATTAAAAAAAATCCGCGATGAGTTTTTAGAAACAATGCAAAAGACTTATCCAAAAGTAAAACTCAATGGACATCCAAGTGAGCGCATGCCGAATCACTTAAGTTTATGTTTTCCGGGACTTCGAATGGAACTTATTATGTCTGGCTTGAGCAGCATTGCTGCTAGCCATGGCTCGGCCTGCCAGTCAGCCGGAGGCCATGGGAGCCATGTTTTAAAGGCCATTGGCCTAAGTGAGATCGATGCCCAAAGCAGTATTCGTCTTAGTTTTGGTCGCCCTACAACTGAAGCAGAAGCTCGTGAAGCGGCTTTAAGAATCAGCTCTGTCATTTTAGAAAAGCTTAGTAATTCTAGCATGCTAGCCCAAAGCCCTAAGACCTAAGTTGAGCTTTTAGCTACCTGCCTATGACAACTTAAAGTAAGATTTTATTTTAAATAAAATTAGTTAATAAGATCAGTAGTTTATAAAATGCTCAAAGTCTGCTATATTAAAAAGTCAAAGCGAGGCTTTATGGTGCAAATTTCTGAAACTGCAGCAAATAAAATTAAATCCTTAAAATCTGAAGAAGGTAAAAACCCCTCTGCTTTTTTGCGCGTTCAAGTTAAAAAGGGAGGCTGCTCAGGGCTCTCTTATAAAATGGACTTCGATACTGAAGTAAAAGCTGGAGATAAAACTTTTGAATATTTTGGCGAGAAGATCGTTGTTGATACTCAAAGCTATCTTTATCTAATTGGCATGACGCTTGACTACTCCGGCGGCCTTAATGGCAAAGGCTTTATTTTTTCAAATCCCAATGCCACTAAAAGCTGTGGTTGCGGCGCCTCTTTTAATGTTTAATTGGTACAGGGTACACTTTGTATCGCATATGCGTTATTGATAACGCATATGCGATACAAAGTGTACCCTGTGCCTAATGAAAAACTCAGCACTTTATAGACTCCTAACTTATTCTAAAAAACATCGCCCTCAAGTTTTTCTAGCTTCTGCCTATTCGATTATAAATAAAATATTTGATATTGCGCCTGAGATTCTTATTGGTATGGCCATTGATGTGGTGGTTAGCCGAGAGAGCTCTTTTTTAGCTTCCTTTGGCGTTACTGATCCTTGGGAGCAAATTTTAGTTCTCTCCGCTCTTACTTTATTTATTTGGATTGGCGAGTCGCTCTTTGAATATTTATTTATGCTGGCATGGCGGGGACTAGCGCAAATTATTCAACATGAATTGAGAATTGATGCCTATGCACATGTGCAACAACTTGATCTTGCTTACTTTGAAGATAAAAGCACTGGGAATTTAGTTTCCATTCTCAATGATGATATCAATCAGCTCGAAAGATTTCTTGATGGTGGCGCCAATCAACTAATACAAACACTCACAGCCGTGATTGGCGTAGGCGCTGTTTTCTTTTATATCTCACCATCAATTGCCATCACTGCTTTTTTACCAATTCCAATCATTATTATTGGTGCTTTTTATTTTCAAAAACGAGCGACTCCCCTCTACGCCAATGTCAGAGACAAAGTGGGAAGCCTCAGCGCCAGACTTAACAATAATCTTACAGGCATTATGACGATTAAGAGTTTTACGAGTGAAACTCGTGAAGTTGAAGCTCTTAGAGCAGATAGTCAAAATTATTTAGAGGCAAATCAAAAAGCCATTGTAGTGAGTTCAGCTTTTATTCCCATTATTCGCATGGCTATTCTTTGCGGTTTTATCTCAACTTTTACTTTTGGCGCATGGAAAGTTCTTCATGGCGAGCTTAAAGTCGGCTCTTACGGAGTTTTGGTTTTTTTAACTCAAAGACTCTTATGGCCACTCACAGGACTTGCCGCAACTATGGATCTCTACGAAAGAGCCATGGCCTCTACTAGAAGAATTTTAGATATCATTAATATCCCCATTCAAATTCTTTCTGGAAAAAAGCAAATTCAAAAAATGCAAGGACGCTTTGAACTTAAAGATGTTTCTTTTAAGTATGCAACAGGACCAATGATTTTAAAAAATTTAAATCTAATTATTCAAAAACAAAAAGCCACCGCTTTTGTTGGCAGCACAGGATCTGGAAAAAGCAGCCTTATTAAACTTCTCTTAAGATTTTATGAGCCCACAACCGGACAAATCCTATTAGATAATCAGGATATTAAAGATTATGACATCACATCTCTGCGAGCTCGTATGTCGTTAGTGAGTCAGGATGTTTTTCTCTTTCATGGAACAGTAAAAGAAAATATTCTCTACGGACAAACTACAGCAAGTGATAAAGATGTTGTGGATGCAGCAAAGCTTGCAGAAGCTCATGAGTTTATTATGCAATTACCAGAACAATATAATACCCTCATTGGTGAGCGCGGACAAAAACTCTCTGGTGGCCAAAGACAACGACTCTCAATTGCCAGAGCCATACTCAAAAACCCTGATGTTTTAATTTTAGATGAAGCTACCTCTGCGGTTGATAATGAAACCGAAGCCGCCATACAAAGATCTCTTGCTGTGATTTCAAAAAATCGCACCACGATTGTTATTGCTCATAGACTCTCAACAATCGTCAATGCAGATCAAATTTATGTTCTAGAAAATGGCGAGATTAAAGAGTCTGGCACTCACAGAGAATTGATTGATTCTGCCTCGATTTATAAAAACCTCTGGCAGGTTCAAACCGGAACCCTATCTATATCTAAATGACCCCCATCTTTCGCTCAACATTTACAAAAGGTGTCTGGCACCTTTTGTTAACGCAGCGTTTATGGAAAAGGTGCCTGGCACCTTTATTTTTTCTTTTCGTCGAGGAGAATGGTGTCTTGGACAGCTTTGGATTCGTGTTCTTTAGTTGAGCGGAAACCGCGAACTTTTTTATTTTGCGTTTCTGCTTTTTTAAGTTGTTCTGAGAGATCAACAACCACATCGCCAAAACATCGAACCTGGCAAGAAAGCCTTCGTTGATCAATAAAATAATTTGTTCCTAAAAGATCTAACTCAGCTTTACTCGGTGGCAACACATTGTTCTGCCCCTCTTTAATCCGCACACGGCACTCAGCACAAGAAGGAATCCCCTTGCAAATTGACTTAATAAAAATTTGATTGTCTTGAGCGATCTGCAAAAGAGTTTTACCCGGTGTTACTTCAACTTCTATGTCTTGTGGTACAAATTTAATTTTCACTCAACCACCACTTTCGCAAATTTCTTTTTACCAGCTTTTAAAATAAAAGATTGTCCCGATTTTAAATCCAATTTTAAATTTGCATCTGTTACTTTTTTATTATCAATTTCTACTGCATTCCCTTGCACTAATCTCTTAGCTTCACCAGAGCCACTGGCTAATCCCGATTTTGTTAGCAGATGACAAATCCATAATTGATTTTCAGGTTTTGTTTTATACTCAGGCACCTCATCTGGAAGCCCCTTGTCTTTGAAGATCCGATTAAACTCTTCCTCTGCTTGAGTGGCGGCCTCTGCAGAATGAAATCTCGCTAC
>CAYMKD010000054.1:5799-8761 GCA_964390435.1 uncultured Pseudobdellovibrionaceae bacterium
TGGATGCTTCTTTCCACTTTGCATATCTGATTTTAAATCAGCAATCTGCTCTGAGGTTAAATCGGTTAAAAGCTCATAGTACCTAAGCATTAGCTCATCCGAAACACGCATCGTTTTGCCAAACATGTCTTTAGGTGTATCAACTACAGAAATGTAATTATCGTAGCTCTTAGACATTTTTTGAACACCATCAAGCCCCTCAAGAATCGGCATTGTGATGACACATTGTCCTTCTTGACCATAGCTTTTTTGTAATTCGCGGCCGACTAATAAATTAAACTTTTGATCTGTCCCACCAAGCTCAATATCAGATTTTAACGCTACAGAATCATAGCCCTGCACTAAAGGATATAAAAATTCATGAATGCCTATGGCAACGTTACCTTTAAATCTTTTTGTAAAATCATCTCTCTCTAACATACGAGCGACTGTGTACTGAGAAGACAGCTTAATAAAATCTGGCGGCGTTAGCTTATCTAACCAGCTTGAGTTATAGACGACTTCAGTTTTACTTTTATCCAAAATTTTAAAAATCTGCTCAGCATAAGACTTTGCATTGCCAGCTATTTCTTCGCGAGTTAAGGCCGGTCTTGTTTCATTTCTTCCCGTGGGATCACCAATCATCGCGGTAAAATCTCCGATAATGAAAATAATCTGATGACCTAAATCTTGAAATAACTTTAATTTATTTATAACAACTGTGTGACCAATATGAATATCCGGACGAGAGGGATCTGCCCCAAATTTTATTCTTAAAGGACGATTTTCTTTGTGACTTTTTTTAAGTTTAAATAGTATTTCGGCCTCTGAAATAAAATCAACGGCCCCTTTTTTTAATCTCTGCAATTGCTCTTCAGGAGGTAAAAACATAATTTTCCTTTACGTACTCGTTAGTTTTTAGCGAGAAAACTCAACCGCTCTTGTCTCGCGAACCACAGCCACTTTAACTGGACTCGGATAAGAGAGCTCACGCTCAATCTTGCGAGCAATATCTCGGCTCAGCATTCCTGCCTGATCGTCAGTCACTTTACTACTCTCAACAATGACACGCACTTCTTTGCCCGCTTGAAGAGCAAAAGTTCGCACCACACCATCAAAGCTATTACCAATAGACTCTAGATCTGAAAGTCGTTGAATATAATTATCCATATTAGGTCGTCTTGCGCCAGGACGAGCATTTGAAATAAGATTTGCAGTATAGACAATTTGTGCAAGTAAACTATCTGCTTTCTCTTCGCCCTCATGAGCTCGAATAGCCAAGCAAACTTGCTCATGCTCTCCGTGCTTTCTAGCAAACTCAGCCCCTGCAACCGCATGACTGCCTTCCATGGTGTGCTCAATAGCTTTACCAATATCATGCAGTAGCCCTGCACGACGAGCGATCTTGACATTAAAGCCCAATTCTCCTGCAAGTAATCCTGCAATGTTTGCTACTTCTATGGAGTGATGAAGCACATTTTGTTGATGAGTCGTGCGATACTTTAAACCACCAATGAGTTTAATTAATTCTGGATGTACATTGCTTACACCTAGCTCAAGGCAAGCCTTCTCACCATCTTCACGAATAAATTTCATAAGATCGGCACGAACTTTATCAACCACTTCTTCGATACGGGCTGGATGCACTCGTCCATCTTCCATTAGTTTTTCAAGAGACTTTTTAGCCACCTCACGTCTGACAGGATCAAAGCCTGAAATCACCACAGATTCAGGAGTGTCATCAACAATCACATCCACACCACAAAGTGATTCAAGGGTGCGAATATTACGCCCTTCACGACCAATGATCTTACCTTTCATTTCTTCATTAGGTAGAGCTAAAACTGTAACCGTTCTCTCAGTTGTGTACTCAGATGCATACCGAGAAAGAGCCACACTTAAAATTCTCTTGGCTCGTTTTTCAGCTTCGGCTTGAGCCTCTTCTTCGATTTTTTGCAGTTGAGAGTGCACTTCCGCACGAGCTTCGCCCTCAAGTGCTTTAAAGAGCTCTTTCTTAGCTTCGTCCATACTTAATTTTGAAACGGACTCAAGCCTTGCTTGCAACTCTTCGATTTTTTGCTCTGTCTTACGCTCAAGCTCTTTTTGCCTTACTTCAGCAACGCCAATTTTCTCTTCACGTTCACGAAGTTGAGACACTTGTCTTTCAAAATCATCTAGCTTTCTTTTATTCTCTTCCTCGAGCTCTTTTAAGCGACGCTCAAACTGCCCCTCTTGACTCTTAAGCTTACTCTTTTGTTTTTGAATTTCAGACTCAACATTTTTTCTAGCCCTAACTTCAAAATCTTTAGCGCGGTTTTTTGAATCTCGATCAATTTTAGCCGCTTCCGATTTAGCTCTGTTTATAATGCGCTCAGCTTCGTGCCTGGCTGATTTTCTTTTTGACTCGTCTTGATATTTTTTTGTTAGGTAAACACCAAGGCTACCTAATAAAAGTCCTCCAATACCAAATAAAATCATCGCTACTGTCATCACTTACCTCAAATCAATTGTACGGGCGTCTGTAATAATCATATCTACTTTAATATCATGAGACTCATGAGGCAGCGGCTCTTCAGAAATCTGCTCCGAAAGGGCAATACCCACTTTAAGTCCACCATAACTAGCCAAACTCTGATCATAATAACCACCACCGCGCCCGAGGCGGCAGCCACTTTGATCAAAGGCAAGGCCAGGCAATAAAACAGCATCTAAATCAGCCACTGCGCAGGGCTGATGTTTTGTCTCATCAGGTTCCATAATTTTCTGATAACCTGGTTTTAATTCATTTAAATTAGAAACAATGAAATAGTTTAAACGAGAGCCTGTCACTTTAGGAAAGGCCCACTGCAAATGACTTTGAGATTGAATTGCAGGAAGAATATCTGGCTCATCATTCATTGGATAGTAAGCGCCGAAAAGCCCATTTTGCTTTTCTAAAAACGAATTCAATTGAGCTTGTAAATCAAGTTCACTTTGACTCGGT
>CAYMKD010000054.1:8771-10850 GCA_964390435.1 uncultured Pseudobdellovibrionaceae bacterium
CTTTTAATTTAGTTGCACGGAATTTCCGTCGCAACTCGGACTTTGGGGACATGAAGCCTCACCTTAAACGTCTAAATTTTGTCGCGAAACTGCAGAGGCTTCTATGTCTGTGGAAAGACGAGAGACTTTTTCTTCAAGTTTTTCTAATTCTTTATCGGTTCGTCGCTTTAAGAGCAGCAGCTCCTCAGCTATGTTCAAGGCAGCAAGGATTGTTGCATTTTGAAATGAACCGCTTTTAAGATGAGTCATGGCTTGTTGAATTCTACTATCCACTGAATGAACAAGTTCATTCACAGTAGCGGGGTCATGTGACGTTTTGAGTTTGAAAGTCACACCGGCAATTTGAAGTTCGTATGTTTCTTTGCTGACCACGCTGCCTCACATATCACAAAGACTAAAGCTTACATTTTTCGCGTACTTAGAATAGCAAGGTTAAGGGGCTTTTGGGTAGCAGTCGTGCGTCAATGGCCCTTATAGGCTTCGCCGCGTTAAGAAGGCTTCTAACCCAAAATAGAATCAACAAACTCGGCGGCCGCAAAAGGGCGCAGATCTTGGATTTTCTCACCAATACCAATAAGTTTAATTGGTAAGTTCAGCTCTGCTGAGACGCCAAGCACCACGCCTCCTTTGGAGGTGCCATCCATTTTGGTAAGCACCACACTATTTACTCCAATAGCTTGCTTAAATTCTCGGGCCTGAATAAGGGCATTTTGACCAGAATTACCATCTAAAACTAAAATAGTTTCATGAGGAGCCTCTGGTAAAACTTTTTGAATAACACGTTTCACTTTTTTAAGCTCTTCCATAAGGTTCGACTGAGTGTGAAGTCTTCCCGCAGTATCTATTAAAACCACATCATAACCGCGAGCTTTCGCCATGCTCACAGCATCAAAAGCTACGGCCGCAGGATCCGTTACCTTATCTGGGCTAAAAATTTCAACTTGAGCACGAGTTGTCCAAGCTTTGAGCTGCTCACCAGCAGCGGCTCTAAATGTATCACCTGCTGCAACTAAAACTTTTTTATTAGCTTCAGCAAGTCGACTGGCAAGCTTACCAATGGTTGTGGTTTTTCCAGCTCCATTCACGCCCACAATTAACCAAACTGTGAGCTGATCTTTTGAAAACTCAAAAGGCTTAAATACGTCTTTTTCAATTTGAACTGCCGAGCCTGCCTGAGTGAGAATACTCATCATCTCTTTTTTTAATAGCTTGTGAACAGCATTTACATCGGCTTTTTCTGAACTGCTGAGTTCCGCTTGCACCTTATCAAGAAGACGCGATACTGTTTGCGGACCAAGATCACTGGTGTAGAGAACCTCTTCAACGTTTTCTATAATTTGATCTACTTTTAGATTACTGCCAAAGACATTCTTAATTCGTCCCCAAAAGTTCTCTTTTGTGGCAGAGAGAGCTTGCTCCATACTCTGCATTGGCTCTTCTTTTTTAATTTGGACAGATGCAGGCGCTTCAACAGCAGGAGCATGATCTTTTTTTGCTGCTGTTAAAGAGAAATCTTTTGCAACTGGAGTGAGGGAAGGATCTTTTGTATCCAAAGCAGATTGGGCTTTCTCAGTTACTCTTGGCTGAGACTCTTGTTTATTTTTTTTGCGTGCGCTTAAGACCAACACTCCGACAATAACAAAAAATAAAGCTGCTATTGCTAAAACAAGCCAGATTAAGGCTTGCCCATGGGCTTCTGGCATAAAGGCTCCTCACTTAAATTAAAACAACTTACAGTTTATTTATATAATAAATAAGCCAAGCATGAACTGGGGTTTATATATTTTAATGACTTTTGTCATTGAAAAATTATTTTAAAATTGTTTTATAACATTTCACTAGAGTTTGGCTCATTGCAGGTTTTTCATCGTGATAACTGATATCTAAGCAATCCTGCCACTGAACTAAAAGTGCGCGGGCCTTCTTTTTTTGATCTAAATAGTGCATTAGCTCTCTATGTGTTCTAGCACAACTTACAAAGGTTCTATACTGCGGAAGCTTTGCTTGATACAGCTCAGGCCAAGTGAGACGGCCCCAATCTAATTTTAAATCAGACCGTGCTTTTTCGTGAAGCGTATT
>CAYMKD010000055.1:0-10803 GCA_964390435.1 uncultured Pseudobdellovibrionaceae bacterium
GAAGGAGATGCCGTAATTGTTGCCACAGGCAGAGTTAAATCTACTGTAAAGCTATTACTTGCGCTAGCTCCTGTATTCCCAACACTATCAACTGCACGGACATCAAAAGTATGAGCACCTTCTGCCAATGACGTTAAGTTTTGTGGAGATGTACATGTGCTATACCCACCACCATCAAGCTGACATTCATAATAGTCAACTGTACCACTATTAGGATCCGTAGCACTAAAAGCATAGTCTGCAGTTGTCACATTAATATTCGCTGCAGGTGAAGAAGAAATTGTTGTCGTCGGACCTGTTAAATCCACTGTCCATAAATGAGAGACTGTTGAAGTTTGTGCCAAATTAGAAGTGGCACGCACTGAGAATGTATGATTTCCTTCTGCTACTGTATCATTATAAGGAGAAGTACAAGCACTATAACCGCCACCATCTACCTCACACTCATAACCAGAAATCCCCGCAGGATGAGTGGCATTAAAAACAAAAGCGGCTGATGTTGTAGACACTCGTGCATTTGGTGCAGAAGTAATTGTCAGTACAGGTGTTGAGCTACTAATGAGCCATGTGTAAGTATCACTTGCCGTATAACCAGCATTATCTGTTACTTGAACATCAAAAGTATGACTTCCATCGGCTAAACTTGCATATGTCGCAGTTCCGCCAACACAACTTGCCCATGATCCAGCATCAATACGACATTGCACAGCTGAAACTCCACTACCAGCATCAGTTGCTGTAAATGTAAAGTTACCTGTTGAGCTCGTTGTTGGATCTGTTGGATTTCCTGTAATAGTCACTGTTGGAGCCGTTAAATCCACTGTCCAAGAGTAAGAAACTGTCGTGCTATTTGTAGCATTATCCGTCACAGTTAAGTCAAACGTATGAGCACCTTCTGCCAAACCTGTGTAAGCCGCTGTCCCTGCTGAACAATCGGCATAAGCTCCACCGTCTATACGACACTCTACTGTATCAACTCCACTCTCAGCATCTGATGAAGTTACTGTGAAGTTAGCAGCCGTACTTGTTGTTGGATTAGATGGTTGTGCTGTGATTGTCGCAGTTGGATTAGTTAAATCCACCATAAACGTATCATTTACAACAGCTCCCGTATTACCAACGCTATCCACTGCACGAACACTAAAAGTGTAACTGCCCGCAGATAAACCTGAATAAGATGCTGGAGAAGTACATGTTGAAAAACTTCCTCCGGTAATCATACACTCATAATGATCAATTGTTCCTGTATTAGGATCTGTTGCAGAAAACGAGTAAGAAGCTGTGGTTACATTTATAAAGGCACCTGGAGTTGCACTAAGTGTAGTTGTTGGTCCTGTAGTATCCACAGTCCAAGTATGAGTTGCCGGCGTTGAATAGCTTGCAACATTAGACTGAGATCGAGCTTCAAATGTATGAGTTCCCTCAGCCACTGCAAAAGTATAAGGTGATACGCAAGCAATCCATGCACCGCCATCCATTTTACATTCATAACCTGCAATTCCTGATATATGAGCACCACTGAACTCATAAGTAACTGTTGTGCTTGCAGTGCGGACTGCAGGAACTGTCGTTAAAGTAATAGTAGGCGCTGCATTACCAACTAACCATGTATAAGAAGTTGCTCCCTGATTACCGGCATTATCAGTAACAAGGGCATCAAATGTATGTGATCCATCAGGAATACTTGTATAAGAGGCTGTGCCGCCAGAACAAGAAGCCCAAGCCCCTGAGTCTAATCGACACGTAACAGAGCTTACACCACTTAGATCATCAGATGTTGTAAACGTGAAATTTGCAGCATCACTACCAGTTGCAAGAGGCGGCTGCCCAGTTAATGTCACAGTAGGATTGCCTTTATCAACTGTAAATATAAATGGAGTGTTAGCTGCTGAGGTCTCATTACCAGCCAAATCTTTAGCCACTACAGAAATAGTATAAGTTTGCCCATGAGCAAAGCTTAAGCAAGTTCCAGGAGCTTCCGTTGCAAAATCAAATTGAGTCGCATCTTGAGCAGCTACTGCAACTGTACACTGCGAGCTTGCGCCTACATTTTTTACAGTAATGACATAAGAGTCTTCACCTGTTGTATCTGCCCAAATCACTGTTGGATCAGAACTTCCTAAATAAGCATCTGTTAGAATATCTGCTCCACCCTTGACACCTGAAATATTAAATCCACTAGCTGGAGGAATAAGGTCTGTCGCAAAAAGAAAATCTGAAGATACTTTACTATTACCGGCAATATCAAATGCTTCTACGACAAGTTTGTATTGAGTTTGATCTATAAGCCCCGTGCACTCGCTTAACTCAACCACACCATCACTGGTAACAAAGGGTGATGTTTGACAAACTAAAGTTGAACCTGGCATTTGATAAATACGAGCAATATAATCATATCCAGAAGTTGGAATATTAAAATTAAGCGTTGGCACTAATGTGGAACCAAGCCATGCATCTGCAACTGTATCTGTCCCACCCGTTAAACCTGCAATAGTAAAGTTCTCAGGTACAACTCTATCAACTATAATTGTTGCTGTGCCCTTATTAGGTTTTACAATTCCATCTACAGCGGCAACATGTAGATAAAGGGTTTTAATTCCATCATTTGTAAATAAATAAGAAGTTGGTCTGGTCGTATGCCAGCCATTATTGGATCCTTGCCCACTAGGACAGGCCGTTGTTATATCTAATGGGCTAAATGTTGAATTTTGAGTTAAGCACCAATATTGTGCAGCCATATCATTAGTGATAGTTACCGTAGGATTTAAAACACGAGAATAGTTAACAAGAGGTCTTGCTGTCGCATCCGAAATCTGGATTTGAGGAACCCGCGTGTCCACATATATATTCGATGAGCAATCACTCGGAGAAGGGTTGTTAGCTTGGTCATATGCAATAATTCTTGATGAGTACACTTGAAATTCCTCAAGCCCCTCAACTGAATAAGAACTCGTTGAAACAAACTCACGACGCGCCTCTGACCCTGTACAGTTTGCTCCTTTATAAACCACAATCTCATAAGTATTTGTTTCTCTTAAACCAGCAATGCCATTATCATCAACATTTTGCCAAACAAAGGTATGATCTGTAGTTCCTGAAACTAAATTCGCACTTGGTTGATTAAAGAAGTCTGGTTTTTGCGGAGGATTTTGGTCAACAACAATAACAGGCGAACATTCTGATACAAAGTTTTGCCCTTCACGGTCAAAGGTTACTTTAACAGTGTATTTTTTTTGATTGTCTGCCTGAAATGAATAAGCATCTGATGTTAAAGGTCCGGCTGTAACTGCAGGACTCCCCGAACACTTTTCATTTTCGTATATGTTCACAAAACGAGCTAGAGAAGAGTCCGTGGTTGGACGAGAGCCACTTTCGTCTTCTACACTTAACTGCCATGTGTATGTAACTGTCGGAGTTTGCGAGTACTCAACTTTGCTTACAGGGGATGTAAATTTAAGATTTAGCTTTGTAAGATCAACACTAGTCAGATCAGTAATGTCTGCATTCATAGAACAAGATGAAATAAATAACATCAAGCCTATAAGACCAAAAGTATTTTTGATGTATTTTGGGCTAATCCATCGACGTCCCATTAAACCCACTTTCACCTCAAAATTAAGTCCTTCTAAAGACTTACATGTATTTATCGACATGAAGGCGTTAATCCTTAAAAAAAATCTTAACTTTAATATTCATGATTCAAAGTGGGATAAATAAATAAATTAATTGCCTTTTTGCTCTAAACAAAAAACTAGACCTGTTTCATAACGAGACAAAATTAACTTATTTTAACGAAGAACGAAGATTACGAATATCTAAAAGCACGTCATCAACACGCTCTTGAAAACGCTCGAACCGGTGAGAGACCACTTGCCAGTCTTTTTCTTTGCGAACAAAGTTTTTAAGTTCCTTCATAGCATGTCTTGCACCTTCAATAGAGAACCGATCACGATGTAACAGCTTTCTAATTAGATAAGCATTCTCAACATCTTTTCGAGTAAAAAGACGCTGATTATTTTTTGCTTTTTTAGGACGCAAAACATCAAATTCGCTCTCCCAGTATCTAAGCACATACTGCTTAATTCCCAGCATCACAGCGACTTCACCAATTTTAAAACCCATTTTATCTGGGATGGAACTAAGCTCTTGTAATAAAAGATCATCGCACAAAGCAGCAGGCAATGAGATAGAAGATTGTGAACTTGCTGCAGCTGGTGCTTCTTCAAAAGCTATATCTTGAAGAGTCATTTCTTCTGTAATCATTCGTCATCAGCCTCATCATCTAGTAGGTGACTGTACTCTTCCCCATTAAGCATTGCTTTAAGAACTTGGCTTGGTCTAAAGGTAAGAACTCTTCTAGCACTAATGGTAATTTGCTCTCCAGTTTGTGGATTACGACCAACGCGCTCACTCTTACCACGAACAACAAAGTTGCCAAAACCTGAGATCTTAACTTTCTCACCTTCAATAAGAACATCTTTAAGTCTTCCAAAAACTAGTTCAACTAGCTCTGAAGCTTCTTTTTTTGAAAAACCTATTTTTTGATAAACCTTTTCAACAATGTCTGCCTTAGTGACTGTTGATTTACCTAGGTTCTGCCCAGCCATGTTTACCTCGTTGATACTAAATCGTCTATAAACTACCTTTGAATACAGGCTAACAAGCCATTGAAAACAATCAACATTTTTATGAAATAAAGTTATCTGACTTGCAGCGCAAAGCGCTCTTTTAATCCATTAATTAAGGCCTCTTGCATCTTTTGGATCTGGTCTTCAGTCAGGGTTTTTTCGAAATCTTGATAAATCAGCCTAAAAGCCACAGATTTTTGCCCTTTACTCAACTTTTCGCCCGCATAAACATCAAATACTTCTACGGACCTTAATAGCTCACCATTAATTTCATGCATAGCTTTTTCAATTTCAGCTACAGCTTGAGTCGCTGGCATTACAAGTGCAAGATCTCTCTCCACACTTGGCAAAACACTTGGAGCTTGAACTCGGTA
The DNA here is from genome assembly GCA_964390435.1 of uncultured Pseudobdellovibrionaceae bacterium. Taxonomy (GTDB): domain Bacteria; phylum Bdellovibrionota; class Bdellovibrionia; order Bdellovibrionales; family Bdellovibrionaceae; genus CAYMKD01. The sequence continues at coordinate 5,003 of CAYMKD010000055.1, forward strand.
AGCTCGCGGTAAATCTACTAACAATTGAGCAAAATTAAATTCTCCAACAGCAACTTCTTCGCGTAGTTTATAATCATCTCGCCAAGAAGGGTGTAGAGTCCCAATAAAACCAACAACTTTACCTTCAACTGAAAGTTGAACAAACTGCCCTGGATGCACAAACATCGGAATCAGCCCTTTATCCTTCACTGACTGCCAATGCCAGCTGCCCATATGATTTTGCTTAAGCCAAGTTTCAATTGCCGTTTTTATTGTAAATACTGGCGGAACAGAATTCTTTTGCCATAAGCTCTGCGACTCACCCCAAGCAATTAAAGCTAAGCGTAAATCTTCTTGATACTCTTTATCTTTGGGAGTGAAAACATAGCCTGTTTCAAATAAATGGCCATGATTTTGCCCATGCCTACAATTATGAATCACGTTTTTAAATAAATGTGGCAAGAGCGAAGACCTTAAAACCGACATTTCTTCGTTTAATGGATTCATTAAACGCACCATTTCTGGCTGCACAGGAAGCCCACTCGCTCTTAAGCCATCAAGTCTTCCTAGAAATCTTTTTTGAAAATCTTGATTGGTAAAAATATAATTAAGGGCTTGGCTAAATCCAACTCCTCGCAAAATCTCACTTGTTTTTTGTAGAAGCACATACGTTTTATCGTGAACAGAAGGAGCAACTGATAAACTTGGTAAAGACTCTGGAATATTCTGATAACCATTAATTCTTGCAAACTCTTCAACCAAATCCATTTCATGATCAAGGTCAAATCTATAAAGAGGAGGCACCACACTAAGAACCTCTGAACTAACTTTGACTTCACAGCCAATTTGCTTCAAACACTTTTCAAGCGCTGCTGTTTCAACCTTAAAGCCTAGACGGTCACTTACAAGTGCCGCGGTCACTTTTATTTCTGTAGGTGTAACTGGATGAGGATAGAAGTCATGATAATCCCCAAGAGCTTCGCCACCTGCCACTTCTAAAATTAATCTAGTGGCTCTATCTAAAGCCTTAAGAGTGCCATCGGGGTCTACTCCACGAGAAAATCGATAAGAAGAGTCTGTGTTAACACCATGAGTTCTGGCCGTTTTTCGAACAGCTTGAGGAGCAAAATAAGCAGCTTCTAAAAAAATCTCTGTCGTGTCATCTTGCACTCCAGAATTTTGTCCACCAACAACACCTGCAAGAGCCACGGCCTTCTCTGCATCACGAATGGTCAGCTCATCTCCACTAAGTTTAATTTGCGTGCCATCAAGGGTGATAAAGGCCTCACCTGGCTTTGCCTTTTCAACAATAATTTTACGCCCTTCAATAAAGCGAACATCAAAAGCATGAAGAGGTTGTCCTAACTCATGCATAATATAATTAGTCACATCAACAACATTGTTTATCGATTTTAAACCTAGAGCTGTTAAGCGCTTTTGCAACCAATCTGGTGAGGGTGCAATACGAACATTTTTAATCGCTCTACCCGCATAACGTGGGCACAAGTCCGAAGCTATAACCTCAAGACTCATTTCTTTTTTAGTAGAACCTGAACCCACTTCAAACTCAAATTGGGGAGCCTTTAACTCTTGCCCTAAAAGACCTGCAATCTCTCTGGCTAAACCCCAGTGACTTAGGCAGTCTGCGCGGTTAGGAGTTACCTTGAGTTCAAAGATAATATCATCAAAGCCTGCATACTTGGCATACTCTTGGCCAATAGTTGCATTCTCTGGCAAGATGGCTATCCCCTCACTCACTTCAGCCATACCAAGTTCTTTTAAAGAGCATAGCATTCCCGCTGACTCAACCCCACGAATCGTAGAGTTTTTTATAACGAAATTTCCAGGCAGCACAGCTCCAGGCAAAGCCACAATAACTCGGTCATCAGCTTTGTGATTTTTAGCCCCGCAGACAATTTGATGAACTACACCTTCACCCGTAGTCACCTCACAAACACTCAACTTATCTGCATCTGGATGAGCTGATTTTTTTAAAATTAATCCGATAACCACATACTTGTAGATCTGCGATTTATTATCAATCTCTTCAACTTCCAAACCAGCATTAGTTAAAAGTTGAGCTAAAGCTTCAGGTTTTTCTTTATAGCTCTCAAGATCCACAAAATCATTTAGCCAGTTTAACGAGATTTTCATTTGCTAAATTGCTCCAAAAATCGCAAGTCATTTTCTGGAAACAAGCGAATATCAGGAATTCCGAATTTAATAATGGCCATACGCTCTACTCCAAAGCCAAAAGCAAACCCCTGCCACTCGGGATAACTTATCTTACTATGAGAGAATACCTTAGGGTTAATAAGACCACAGCCGCCGATTTCAATCCAACCACTCATTTTACAAAGACTGCAGCCCTTACCTTTACAAATCGGACAAGAGCAATCAACTTCTGCCGAAGGCTCTGTAAAAGGGAAAAAGCTTGGGCGAAATCTTGTTTTTAATCCTGAGCCAAAAAACTCTCTGACAAAAAAAGAAATTGTGCCGCGAAGATCTGCCATTGAAACTTTGTGGTCTACACACATTCCCTCAACTTGATGAAATTGTGGTAAATGTGAAATATCGCTATCACAACGAAATACCGTTCCTGCTCCAACAATTCTAAGTGGCGGAGTTTCACTCTCAAGCGAGTGAATTTGTATGGGACTTGTATGAGTTCTTAGAACATGGGTTTTATCAACAAAAAAAGTATCCTGCATATCTCTTGCTGGATGATCTGCTGGAATATTTAAAGCTTCAAAGTTATAGCGATCAAGTTCTATAAGTGGGCCCGTTCTTAAGCTATAACCGAGTCTAGCTAAAATAGAAAATATTTCATCTGTAACTATGGCAACAGGATTGCTTTTGCCTAATGGGCGCTTAACTCCGGGTAAAGTGAGATCTAAAAATTCACTTTGCAACTTTACTTCAAGTTCTTTGGCTTTAAGAGAATTCTCACACTGTATATAAACCTCTTCAAGCTCTACTTTAACTTCATTAACGAGTTTACCAAAAAGAGGCTTCTCTTCTTTAGGCAGCGCTCCCATACGTTTCATGATCTCAGTAAGAGGACCGGATTTTCCTAAATAAGTAACCTTGGCATCATAAAGAGCCTGACTGCTTGTTGCCTCTAAAAAAGCTTTACTAGCGGTTTCTTTAAGTGACTTTAATTCATCTTGTGACATCGAGCAAATTATCGAATAAAAGCAGTAACTTAATCAATCTTATTCACCAATAACATTATGCAATATCAAAAGTCTTGCCAGCCTCACTCTGGATGGTCATACTGCAAAACTTAAAATGGCACATAAAAATGAAACCAATCAAAGTCCTTATAAAGCCAGGCAAGAGCGCAAAGGCCGCCCTAAGGGTCGATCTTTGAGCGGTCAGCACAAAAAACCCCAAGTTATTTATGCTGAAAATGAGGCCAATGATCGTCTTTACGATATCTTTAAAAACCATGATTTCTCTGAAGTAGATCATGAGTTGCGGCTGAAGCTTGTACAGTTCTATCGCCTTTTAATGCAAAATCAAGAACACGAAAACTTCACTCGTCTTTTAAAGTTTCGTGACATTGCCATTAAACACTTCATTGACTGCTTAATTATTGCTCGCTTTACAAAACTTAAGTTTCCACTTTTAGATGTGGGCACAGGCCCTGGCTTTCCTGGAATTCCACTTAAGTTTTTATATCCTAATAAAAAAATCATCTTGGCTGAAGGAGTACAGAAACGAGTTACTTTTTTAAAAAAAGTAAGAGATGAGATGAATTTACAAGAACTAGATATTATCGGCCGAAATGTGAGCCAAGATTTTGTTTATCCTGTTCAAGGTGTCATTACTCGTGCAGTGGAAGATGTCAGCAATACTTTGACTAATGTGCTTTACTGCCTTCAAACAGGGGGACGAGTTTACTTGATGAAGGGCCCAAATGTGGATCCTGAAATTAAAATGGCAAAAAAGAATATGTCTGAGTTTTATAAGCTTGTTGATGATATTCACTATACTTTGCCAAACACTGAGCACAAAAGGCGCCTTTTAATTTATGAGAAAATCAAAGCCCCTGAACCAAGAGATTTGAACGACGATGAGGACTAGAGATTTATTATGAGATCCGAAGCTATAACAAGTGCGCAAAATGAAAAGTTCAAGCTTTGGCAAAGTCTTACAACGGGGCGTGGACTTAAAAAATCTCCTTATTGCATTTTAAGTGGCAAAAAACTTATCGAAGAATTTATTAAAAATAAGTCTGAATTAGTTGTTGCCGAACTCTTGCCCCCTAAAAGCTCTTCCTTATTTTTAAACCTTCCGACTCATGAAAACTTTATGTCTTTTAGTTTAAGTTCTGATTTATTTAAAGAGTTAGACACTCTTGGCACCCACTCCTCACTGCTTATTCTTGAGCAACCAGTAGTTAAAGAAACTTCTGAGGTACTTATTCCGGAAGGTTTAGAAGTTATTTGTCCAGCAGGAGATCCACTTAATGTTGGAGCAATTATTAGAAGTGCTCAGGCTTTTGGCGCGAGCAAAGTGATTCTAACCCAAGAAGCGGCCAATCCTTTTCATCCAAAAGCTCTTAAAGCTTCAGCCGGCTCAAGTCTCACGCAAAAATTATGTTACGGCCCTAAACTTTCTGATTTTTTTTGTTCTCTTGTTGAGCCTAAAAGCTCTTCTTTAACAAATCTAGTTGCTCTTGATATGAATGGCGAAGATCTTGCGCACTTTAAGTGGCCAAAGAATATTCAAATTCTTGTAGGCGAAGAGGGCTTAGGGATTCCAAAGACAGCTCAAGTTAAACGAGTTAAAATTTCTGTGCTAGAGGTCGAATCCCTAAATGCAGCCGTAGCTGCTGGTATTGCTTTTTACAGCTACCGCCTACAACATTCGCTGCGCTAATTTTTTAGTATATCTGTTATTTTTAATCACTTAGAGGATGGGATTACATTAGTAACACATAAAACATGAATATAGATCGTCACAAAATATCTGATTACATAAGATCACATAGAGCATGAATGTAGATCGTCACAAAATATCTGATTACATGAGATCACGTAGAGCATGAATATACAGATCACATAAAACATGAATGTATAAACTACCTAGAGGGTGGGGCACACTAGATCATCTGAGAGAAATTCCCATCTGTTTTTTGTATTTTAAATTATTATGAACTGAGCAGAGCAATTGTAAATTCTCGGCGCTGTTTACCCCTCCGGCCCACACTGGTTTTATATGATCCATTTGCAATTGAAACTTTGAGTCGCAAGGTTTTTTTGTAATCGGATCCCGCCACTGGCAATGTTGATCTCTTTTAAAAATTTTAGTTTTAAGAGCTTGCGGAATATATTCTCTATCTCTCCCAGGATTTAAATCTAATACTGGGGGTTTATTACTTTTTAAAGAAAAGGTGCTCTTGCTTACTTCCGTTACGGAAGTAGCTTGTTTTTGAATTTGCTTGCATTCGTGTTCTTTGCTGCTCTTTATTTCTCTGAGATTCTTATTTATTTTATCTTGCTCTTTATTTTCTTTTCTATTTTTGACTTCTTTTAGATCTCTGGTGCTGTTATCTTGTTTAATTTCTTTTAGATCTCCAGTGCTTCTATCTTGTTTAATTTCTTTAGTGATTTTACTTGGTTTATCATCGGCTTTCAGCAAAGGATCTTTTCTTTTTAAATACTCCTTACTTAAAAAATCTATGGTTTCGGTTATTGTTGAATTGGGGTTTTGATGAGAAATCAGCTCTTTCACTCTGGTAAGATTTTCCATCTGTTTCTTGCTTAATGTCAGCTCAAGTCTGACTGACTCATCTCTTTGCTGAGTTTTTCTCT
>CAYMKD010000056.1:0-10710 GCA_964390435.1 uncultured Pseudobdellovibrionaceae bacterium
AATGAAGAAATATATAGAAAATTAATTGAAATAGTAGATACATATGGAGGAAAAGGAGCCCATGGAGGCGGAGCATTCTCCGGTAAAGATCCTTCTAAAGTGGATCGATCAGCCGCCTATGCTACCAGACATATTGCTAAAAATATCGTGGCTGCAGGATTAGCTCAACGTTGTTTGATTCAAGTTGCCTATGCTATTGGTGTGGCAGAGCCTGTAAGTATCAATGTGAATGATTATGGTACAAGCCAAGTGGGAGCTGAGGTTTTAGAAAAAGCAGTTCGTAAGGTTTGGAATTTAAAACCAGGCCAAATTGTTAAAGATTTTGATTTACTAAAACCAATTTACTCAAAAACAGCTAGCTACGGACATTTTGGCAGACCTGACTTCACTTGGGAGAAAACCGACCGAGTAGAGCAATTAAAAGACGCGGTAAAGTCTCTAAAGTAGCTTTTGAACAACGCGAAGCGAAAACTCTTTCGTCTTGAAGCTTCAAGACGAAAGAAGTCATTGTCCCATGGACTTGGGCAGGCTACACATAGTAGCTTAAAATATGGATCCAAAATTTATTCGCAACTTTTCAATTATAGCTCATATTGATCATGGCAAATCGACTTTGGCAGATTGCCTGCTTAGTACAACAGGTACTTTGAGTAAGCGTGAGCAAAAAAATCAATTTCTAGATAACATGGAACTTGAGCGTGAACGTGGAATTACAATCAAAGCTCAAGCTGTGCGCCTTATGTACAAAGCAAAAGATGGCTTTGATTATCAACTAAATCTTATCGATACTCCGGGGCATGTTGATTTTAGTTACGAAGTCTCTAGATCATTAGCTGCCTGCGAAGGAGCTATTTTGGTTGTGGATGCTTCTCAGGGGGTTGAGGCGCAAACCTTGGCCAATGTGTACTTGGCTATTGAGAATAATTTAGAAATCATTCCTGTACTTAATAAAATTGATCTCCCAGCTGCGGATCCTGAAGGTGTTAAAAAACAAGTTCAAGAAACAGTTGGACTTGATTGTAGTGAAGCTATTCTGGCCTCTGCCAAAGAGCAAATTGGTATTGTTGATATTCTAGAAGCCATTGTAAAAAAAGTTCCACCACCCAAAGCAGATCGAAGCTTGCCGCTAAGAGCACTGATTTTTGACTCTTGGTTTGATGCTTATCAAGGAGTAATCATCTTAGTACGTGCAGTTGATGGGAGCATAAAAAAAGGTGACCGAATTAAATTTATGGCAACCGACCGAGATTATGAGGTCTTAAGTGTGGGCACTAATTCACCTCGCCCAATGGCTGCTGAGAGTATCGATGCCGGAGAAGTGGGTTTTGTTATTTGCGGTATTAAAGACATACGAGATGTTAAAGTCGGAGATACCATCACGGCGGCTAAGCATTCGGCAGCAGAACCTTTACCAGGATTTCAGAGAATAAAGCCCATGGTTTTTTCTGGGATATTTCCAATTGTCGCTACTGAATATGAAAACTTAAAAGATGCTCTAGATAAACTTTGTTTAAACGATTCAAGTCTTACTTTTGAGCCTGAAAAGTCGGCAGCATTAGGGTTTGGTTATCGTTGTGGATTTTTAGGTCTACTGCATATGGAGATTGTCCAAGAGAGACTTGAGCGCGAATTTAATTTAAGTTTGATTACGACAGCTCCCACGGTAGTTTACAAAGTATTTAAAACCGATGGCACAATGTTAGAGTTAGAAAATCCTGCTCAATTGCCAGATGAAACTCAAATTGAGAAAATGCAAGAGCCCTACGTAAAAGTCTCACTTCACAGTCCTTCAGAATACATTGGTAGCCTTTTGAAGCTATGTGAAGACAAGCGGGGCACTCAGTTGCGACTTGATTTTGTAACTGAAACTCGAGTGATTATTGAATATAAATTGCCGATGAATGAAATGGTGATGGATTTTTATGACCGACTTAAATCTATCTCAAAAGGCTACGCTTCACTTGAGTATGAGCTTATGGGTTTTGAAGATTCTGATTTAGTTAAGCTAGATATTTTAATAAATACTGAGCCAGTCGATGCTTTATCTTTAATTGTGCATCGTACAAAAGCACAGACACGTGGGCGCAAATTAACAGAAAAAATGAAGGAGCTCATCCCGCGTCAACAGTTTCAAATCGCTATTCAAGCAGCAATGGGCTCTAAAATTGTGGCTCGTGAAACTTTAGGAGCTTTAAGAAAAGACGTGACCGCAAAATGTTATGGTGGTGATATTAGTCGAAAGCGAAAGCTCTTAGAGCGCCAAAAAGAAGGCAAAAAGCGAATGAAGCAGATTGGATCTGTGGATGTGCCTCAAGAGGCCTTTTTAGCCATCTTAAAAGTGGAGGACTAAATGGACTGGAAATCAAAAAAATTTTGGACCGATGGATGGGGTTCCTTATTTTTAGCTGTTATGGTCGCTCTCTTTATTCGCTGGGCCTTTCTTGAGGCTTATGTAATTCCATCTGGGAGTATGTTGCCGACACTTTTGATTCATGATCATATTTTTGTGAATAAAATAGTTTATGGGGTTCGTGCTCCTTTTAGTGAAAAGTGGTTAGTTCGATTTTCCGATCCTAAGCGAGGTGATGTTATTGTTTTTAAGTACCCAGAGGATATGGGCACTTTTTTTATTAAAAGATTAGTCGGTATGCCTGGAGATAAAATCTTTTATGAACATGGCACTCTCTATATAAACGATCAGCCGATGGAAAAGATTGCTCCTCTAGATACCTCTAATTATGATTGGTTACGTGAGGCTGATTTCACTCGAGATGGAAATATTTTTGACTCAATAAAAAACTATACTCATTTTACGGAAAAACTAGGAGATGTAGACCACAGTGTCCTGCTTAGGCGTGGCGATATTTATGATAGTTTTGGTCCGGTGACGGTTCCTCCAAATCAATATTTCATGATGGGAGATAATCGCAATAATTCAAAGGACTCAAGAGAGTGGGGTTTTATGCCACAAGAGAATATTTTGGGTAAAGCAATGTTTGTTTGGTTAAGTTGTGAAGAAACTCTTCCGGTTGTTAACTTTTTATGTAATCCGCTGACAATTCGTTGGAGTCGGTTCTTTCACCCAATTCATTAATTGTTTATGGCGACTCGATCACTCAAGGGCACTTGGCGCCAAGCCATTCTAACATTTTTAGCTCCCTTTTCCTTGCTGCTTATAATCCGCTGGCTGCTTGTTGAGCCTTATATAATCCCCTCTGGTAGCATGATTCCAAACTTAATGATTCATGATCATATTGTAGTTAATAAACTTTCTTATGGTATTCGCATTCCCTTTACTGAAAAATGGTTGGCTTATTGGGGACCTCCTAAGCGAGGCGATGTTGTGGTATTTAAGTACCCACTAGATAAGGAAGTTTATTATGTCAAACGAGTGATTGCTCGAGCTGGAGACAAGGTCCAAGTTGAGAATGATGAAGTCTTTATAAATGATCAAAAACTACCTCAAGAGCTTCTTTCACCAGCAATTAGTGATGTTCCAGAGCTATTATTAGAACCTGAAAAGCGTCTCGAGCAAAATGGTGACAATAAGTATGTAATTCAGGTTTTAGAAGATGAGCAGCGCGCCAGACCCTATGGTCCCGTTACAGTCCCTGAGGGGCATATTTTTGTAATGGGAGATAATCGAGATCAATCCAGTGATGCAAGGGTATGGGGCTTTATGCCTGAAAACTTACTTTTAGGTAAAGCCATGATGATTTGGTTATCATGTCAAGAGACGCTTTCTTCTGCTCCTTCGGTATGTGACTTGAAAACAATTAGACCCGAAAGACTTTTTAAGAGGATACAGTGAAGCCAAATAAAAAAATAAGAGAATATCTTGAAGCTTCTTTTATTGCCATAGTGCTCGCATTCTTGCTTCGCAGCTTTGTAATCACGGCATTTTATATGCCTGCAGAGTCAATGGTACCTAATGTTTTGCCTGGAGACTTTATTTTTGCTTATCGACTTGCTTATGGCATTCGTCTGTCGTCTTTAGGGTGGCAGTTTGGTGGTCGTTCTCCAGTCAGAGGAGAGTTGGTGGTTTTAAAGCATCCAACAGAGCCAAATTTATATCTACTGAGAAGGGTTATTGCACTAGAGGGTGATAAGATAGAAATAAAAAATAATCGTCTTATTATTAATGATGTTGAACTTGGTTATCAAGAGCAGGGCTCTGACCCCAATTTTTTTCGTGAAACACTTAATCAAGCTGAGCAATATCTTGTTCAGTTAGAAGATGCTGATTCTGTCAGGGCTCAATTTGGGCCTTTTGTGGTGCCGGCAGGGCAAATGTTCATATTAAACGATAATCGTAAAATTAAAGAAGACTCGCGTTTGTGGGGCAGCGTATCCACAAACTTAGTAGAGGCAAAAGCTGAGTTTATATGGCTTTCAACGGATGTTGAGGCCCGTTTATCTAAAAACCCTATGAAGAAAATACGCTGGGATCGAATGTTGCGTAAAGTCAATTGACCTTGCACAAAGGATTCACTAGTCTGTTTCTTAATGTCCAACTCTGGTCGCTCCGTTCTCGACTTAAAGTCTTTTTCTAAAAATCAGATTGTCGAACTTTTTAAACAAGCCAAAGCTTGTGAAGAGAGTTCAAGGCGGGAAGTTAAAAAATTTCAATCAACTGTTGCTTTAATATTTTTTGAACCCAGCACCAGAACCCGTATAAGTTTCGAAACGGCCTGTGTTCGCGCAGGTTATTACCCCATACTGTTTGATTGTGGCCAAGGTACTAGCCTGATTAAGGGTGAGAGCGAAGCTGATACAATTTTAAATATTGCTGCCATGGAGCCTTCAGGTTTGATTATTAGAGCTAGCGAACATTTAGATCTGCAAGATTTATCTAAAAAAATCTCAATGCCCATGATCAGTGCTGGCTGGGGAATATCGGGGCATCCTACGCAAGCGTTACTTGATGCTTATACAGTGTGGCTTGAACGTGCCGAGCTTGCAAATGAAAGAGTTCTTTTTGTAGGTGATATAGCGCATAGCCGGGTGGCTGCTTCTAACTTTGAATTATGGAAAACCCTAGGGGCTCAAGTGGCTATTTGTGGCCCAGAGGTATTTTTACCACAGCCAGATGAAAGAATTCAGCAGTTTACAGAATTAAATGAAGCTTTGCAATGGGCAAGCATTGTGGTTTCATTAAGAGTTCAGCTTGAACGGCATCATGAAAAATGCCTTTTTGCAAAAGAAGATTATTTAAAATATTTTACGATTACTGAAGAACGTCTTAAAAATTTAAGTTCTCAAGCCTTGATTTTACATCCTGGCCCTGTGAATCTTGGAGTTGATTTATCACAAGAAGCAATTAAGGACTCTCGCATTCGAATTCTTAAGCAAGTGACCCATGGAGTTTACTTGCGAGAAGCTTTAGTTGAACAAGTTTTTGGGGAGTGCCACACGTGAAGGGTTTTTTAGTATTAGAGACTGGGGAACTATTTGAAGGTCTTTGGTTGGGTGGCATGGAGCGAGCAGGAGAGGTGGTATTTAACACTTCTCACTCAGGTTATGAAGAAATAGCTACAGATCCTTCTTATTTCTCACAAATTGTAGTTATGACAGCACCTATGCAAGGTAATTATGGCGCTGATAAAAAAGTTTGGGAATCTAGGCAGCTGTGGATTCAAGGCTTTGTTTGTTTACAAATGCATCAGTCTAAAAGAGATTGTTCTTGGCTTGAGCGTTTAAGTGAGCAAAAAATTCCAACTCTCAGTGAAGTGGATACGAGAAGCCTTGTGAAACGTTTACGTGAGCAAGGAACTTCTTGGGGGGCCTTGGTGCAGGCCACAGATGAAAAATCTGCTTTAGAAAAATCTAAAGAACTTATTCAGAAGCAGCAAAAGCTAGACTCTGATTGGGTACACTTAACTTCTCGCCCAGAACCTGTAACTTATGCTGGCAAAAAACAAAATGGTCCTAAAGTAGCTGTACTTGATTTAGGAAGCAAAGAGAATATTTTACGTGAGTTAAGTCACTATGCTAGTGAGCTTAAAATTTTTCCTAGTCGAAGTTCGGCGAAAGAAATTTTAGCTTATCAACCAGGAGCTTTGATGCTTACAAATGGCCCGGGAGATCCAAGTCATGTTCAAGTTGCTGTGGAAACTGTCAAAGAGTTGATTGGGAAATTGCCAATCATGGGTATTTGCATGGGACATCAAATTTTAGGTTTGGCTCTTGGCGGAAAAACCTATCAATTAAAGTTTGGACATAGAGGAAGCAATCATCCTATTCAAGATAAGCTTCTTGGACAAATTTATATGACAAGTCAAAATCATGGCTATGCTGTAGAAGCTCAGAGTTTGCCTGAGGATATTGTTGTAACACATACTAATTTAAATGACGGAACCTTGGCAGGATTCTATAGTAAAAAGCGTCAGTTGCTTGGAATTCAGTTTCACCCAGAAAGTCATCCTGGCCCACATGAGGCGCAAGCCCTTTTTGGTTTTTTTATGGAGCAAGTATGCGAGAAGTCGAACAAGTTATAGAGAAGATTTTGGCGCATTTTGCTGGTCCTGAGTACCAAAGCGAAATGCATCGAGCAAAAAAAGATTTTTTTGAGAGTGCTGGAGTTTTAGATGAAAACTCAGAGCATTTCGAGCTACGTATGTCACAATTTTTTGATTGGTATTTTTTCACTAGAGAGCTTTCAAGCCATGCTCTAACTCCTCTTGAGGCTTGCCATATGCCAAGAGAGCTGAGGTTTAGCACTTTCGAACAAGAGATTATAGAGCGTTTAAAAAAGCATCGTCATAGTTTGTTTGAGTTTATAAAAGTTAAAGGCAGTGATGTTCATCTTAAAGATTTATTCGCTAATGAAAAAGTCATTGTTAAGCATTCTCCTTGGACAGATGGATTTAATGAAAATGAGATTTTTGAAGCGAGGCTAGTTCCTTATCAAGATTCTTATATTTTCATGAAAGGTTTTTGTTTTCATCCTATGGATGCCAAAAAGTTTATTCTTAGTGAAGTGAAAAAGTACCGTAAAAATGCGGATCTGAATCCTGACGATTTAATGCTGAGACTTTTGAAAATGCGCTACAAATTTGAACAATATAAACATGTAAAACTAGAAATGATTTACTCTAACGAAAGTAAGTTAGGTATTTAATGCCAAAGCGTAAAGATTTACGTAAGATTTTAATTCTTGGAAGCGGACCGATTGTTATTGGTCAAGCATGTGAGTTTGACTATTCGGGAACTCAAGCCTGCAAAGCACTTATGCAAGAGGGATTCGAAGTTATCTTAATTAACTCAAATCCCGCAACAATTATGACAGACCCTGAGATTGCAACAAGAGTTTACATTGAGCCACTCAAAGCCAGTTTTGTAGAAAAAGTTATTGCACAAGAAAAGCCAGATGCCATCATCCCAACTCTAGGAGGGCAAACGGCATTAAATTTAGCTTTAGAGTTGCATGGATCTGGTATTTTAGAAAAACACAAAGTTGAAATGCTAGGAGCAACTCCTAAGGTAATTAGAGCTGCTGAAGATCGTGAAGAGTTTAGAAATATATTAGACCAACTTGGTGCTAAATATCCTAAGAGCGAACTTGTGCGAACTTATGAACAAGGTCTAAAAACTGCAGAAAATTTAGGTTACCCACTTATATTAAGACCAAATTATACTCTTGGCGGCGGCGGTGGTGGGATTGCATATTCCCCAGAAGAATATCAGCGAATGCTTGTGCAAGCCTTACATGAAAGTCCAACAACAGAGGTTTTAGTAGAAGAAAGTATTTTAGGTTGGAAAGAATTCGAACTTGAAATTATGCGTGATGCTGCAGGAAGTTTTGTAATTGTATGTAGCATTGAAAATTTTGATCCTTGTGGTGTTCATACAGGAGATAGTATTACAGTAGCGCCACAACAGACGCTTACTGATCAAGAGTATCAAGCCATGCGTGATGAGGCTGGTCGGATTATTAATGCTGTTGGTGTACAAACTGGCGGAGCTAATATTCAGTTTGCTACACACCCAGAGACGGGCGAGCGAGTTGTCATAGAGATGAACCCAAGAGTGAGTCGTTCTTCTGCTTTGGCAAGTAAGGCTACGGGTTTTCCGATTGCCAAAATTGCAGCACTTTTGGCAGTGGGCTATCATTTAGATGAAATAAAAAATGATATCACAAAAACAACACCTTCTTGTTATGAGCCAGCTCTTGACTATGTAGTCACTAAAATCCCTCGATTTGCATTTGAAAAATTTGCGGGCTCTCGTGATGTACTTGGCACACAAATGAAAAGCGTGGGCGAAGTAATGAGTATAGGAAGAACTTTTCAAGAGTCCTTTATGAAGGCTCTTCTTTCACTAGAACAAAATTCTGAAGGAGTCCCTACTTTAGCATTTTTAGCTGAAAAGCTTTCAGTTCCAAATAGTCAAAGAATCTTTCATCTTTACCAAGCTTTTAGGCAAGATTATACAGTAGAGCAAATTGCTGAAATTACTCATATCACTCCATGGTTTTTAGAACAGATAGAGCAATTAGTTTTAACAGAGAAGCGTCTTCTTGCTGAAGGTTTGGATCAAGAAAAACTTTTAAATGCTAAGAGATGTGGTTTTTCTGATGCTTTAATTGCAAGATTAACCTCGCAAAATGAAAAAGAAATAAAATTGGCGCGAGAAAAATGGAGTATTTATCCTAGTTACTTACAGGTAGATACATGTGCTGGTGAGTTTGCTTCTGAAACACCTTATTTTTACTCAACTTACTGGTCACAAAAATCAGATTTGGCTAAATTTAATAAGCCAGTAGCTCTTATAGGAAGTGGTCCTAACCGAATTGGTCAAGGAATCGAATTTGATTACAGTTGTGTTCGAGGAGTGAAGGCTCTTAGAAATGCAGGTTATCAAACTGTTATGATAAACTCCAATCCTGAAACTGTATCAACAGATTACGATACCGCTGATATTTTATTTTTTGAACCCTTAACTGTTGAGCATGTGAGTGAAGTTTTAAGATTTACCGAGGCTCAAGCTTTTGTGGCCCAACTTGGCGGGCAGACCCCCATTAATCTGGCCCCCGTACTTGAAGAGAGAGGCTTTAAACTTCTAGGTTCTAGTCTTGATTCTATTGATTTAGCGGAAGATCGTGGGCGCTTTAGTCAAATTTGTCGTGAGCTCGCCTTGCATATTCCAAACTCAGCCATGGTTGGAAGTCTACCTGAAGCTTTAACCCAGACGCGTAAGATTGGTTTTCCAATTATATGTCGTCCTAGTTATGTTTTAGGTGGGCGTCGTATGGAGGTCGTTGAAAATGAAGAAGAACTTAATTCCTATTTTGTTCGGCATGGGGATTTTATTGATTTAGACAAGCCTTGTTTAATGGATCAATTTTTAGATGGTGCTCTTGAAGTAGATGTAGATCTTGTGAGAGGGGTGGATTGGCAAGTCATTGGTGGTATTGTAGAACATATCGAAGCCGCTGGTGTACACTCTGGTGATAGTATGGGAGTTTTGCCTCCACAAAGACTTAAAGAAAGCACTTGTGAGAAAATCGAAAAATTGAGTCTTCAGTTAGCAGAAAGGCTGCAAGTATTAGGTCATCTTAATTTACAGCTAGCGATAAAAGACGATGAGGTTTATGTGCTTGAGGCCAATCCTCGCAGTTCTCGTTCGGTTCCATTCATAGCTAAAGCGACGGGAATTCCCTTAGTTGACCTTGGTATTTGGGCAATGCTGGGACGAAAAAAAGCGGAAGTAAAACCAGAACTATATAATTGGCAAAAATTAGATGCTGTGAGTGTTAAAGGGGTCGTTTTTCCATTTAAAAAATTTCCAGAAGCCGACACAGTTTTAGGACCAGAAATGAAGTCCACGGGTGAGACCATGGGAAGAGGTGAGGACTACGCCGAAGCTTTAATGAAAGCTTTAATTACAAGTCAAATGGTCTTTCCTCAATCGGGAGAGGTGTTCTTTTCTCTCAGAGACAAAGATAAAAAAATCATGTTGTTATTGGCAAAAAAATTAATTGATCTAGGATATACATTATCTGGAACACGTGGCACGTCGACTTTTTTTGAAGAACAAGGGCTTAGCTGCACTACACTTAAAAAAGTTCATGAAGGGCGCCCTCATTGTGTAGATCGAATTCGTTCAGGTGATGTTGCTTTTGTTATTAATACAACTTCAGGTCGAAGATCTCTTGAGGCAAGTTTTGATATTCGTAGGGCTTGTACAGATTACGCGATTCCTTGTCTTACAGAAAGTGATGCTGCGGATGCCTTTCTTATTGCTTTAATTAAGAATCGCTCAGGTGAATTTTCAGTTAAACCACTAACTAGGCCAGTTGATCGAAAATGAATATGAGTTACTCATGTGCCCTTAAGGTAGGCAACTTAAGTAAATCATTTAAGTCAGACTTATTTAAACCTCCTCATCAGGTATTATCAAATGTTTCTTTTTCAGTAGAGTCACATCGAACAACAGGTTTTGTCGGAGTAAACGGAGCTGGCAAAACAACAAGTATTCGAAGTATCTTAGGTTTTATAAAACCTGATCAAGGTGATATTAC
Source organism: uncultured Pseudobdellovibrionaceae bacterium (assembly GCA_964390435.1). Lineage (GTDB taxonomy): Bacteria > Bdellovibrionota > Bdellovibrionia > Bdellovibrionales > Bdellovibrionaceae > CAYMKD01. The sequence goes on from CAYMKD010000056.1 coordinate 10,523, forward strand.
ATTTTTTGATAATTTAAAATTTAGTCGTAAGGTGCAGAGTCGAATAGGTTATTTGCCTGAGCGTCCGTGCTTTTATGACTTTTTAACTGCAATGGAATTTTTAAATTTACATTGGAAACTGCAAACAGATCGAAAGTTTAAAAACTTTAAAGAGAGAGCTGAACTCATTTTAAAACGAGTGGAATTAT
>CAYMKD010000057.1:0-10596 GCA_964390435.1 uncultured Pseudobdellovibrionaceae bacterium
TCTTATTTATACAATGGATAAATTCACGGTAAATCTTTCTGGGGAGCCACAAAAATCTGTTCGCATCGAAGTAAATGTTGAGATGCTCAACAAAGATGGTTTTGAAGAAATCATTAATAGTGATAATTTGGCAAAGGCAAGAGATTCTATTTTGCGTTTGTTAAATGAAAAAACTTTTTCAGATTTAGAGAGTATTCAGGGAAAATTATTCCTTAAAGATCAAATCACAGTCAGTCTCAACAACATCATCAACCATGGCGTCATCAAAGATATTTATTTTACTGATTTTGTAGTGCAATGAGTATAATATAAAGCCTCATATTTAAAGGAAGAGGCATTTGTAATGACATGGATTGTATTATTATGCTCTTTGAGCTCAGTACTTTGGGCTCAAATAGACGAGACTAAGATTAAAGCTCCTAATAACCCAATTGGTACAATTAAAAACTGGTCATCTCCAGAATCTATCAAACCTCCGCAAGTTAAGCTAGAGGTTACAAAGTTTAAGCTTCCCAATGGTCTCACGGTGCTTTTGCATGAAGATCATACAGTGCCGATGATCAGCTACCACACTTGGTACAGAGTTGGATCTAAAGATGAAAAGCCTGGAGTCACAGGGGCTGCCCATATGCTTGAGCATATGATGTTTAAGGGAGCTAAAAAATACACAGGTAAAGATTTTGATCGTATATTGCATGAAAATGGGATCACCAATAATGCCTTTACTTCATATGATTACACTGGGTTTTACGAAAATCTTCCAAGCAATAAATTAGAACTTATGATGGATGTTGAAGTGGATCGAATGCGCTCACTTGCTTTACGTCCAGAGGATTTAAAAAGTGAGCGTGAAGTTGTAAAAGAAGAAAGACGCTATCGTACGGATAATAATCCAACAGGACTTTTGCGTGAAGCGATGATGGGGGCTATTTTTAAACTAAGTCCGTATCGTTGGCCGGTGATCGGTTATATGAAAGATATTTCAGACTTCGATGTAAACAAGCTCAAGTTTTTTTATGACACATATTATGTACCTAATAATGCTGTTTTGGTTTTAAGTGGCGATTTTGATACTCATAAAACTCGTAAATTGATTGAGAAATATTATGGGGTACTTGAATCCAAGCCTCTTGCTGAGAGGAAATATGCGCAAGAGTCAAATTTAATGTCTCCGCAAAACATTAAACTTACAAAAGATGTGCAAAATACAACCTTAATAGTCTCTTTCAAAACACCTAAGGCAGGTACAAGAGAGGCCTATGCTTTAGATTTAGCGAGCCAAATTTTAGGAGGAGGAGCTTCGAGTCGTTTGCACAAACGGCTTATTTTTGAAACGCAGTTGGCTTCTCAAGTGCGATCTTATAATATGACTTTACAAGAGGTTTCTTTATTTGAAGTGCATGCGAGTTTAAAGCCAGGAGCTAGTTTAAGCAAAACACTTGAAGTTATTAACAAAGAACTTTGGCAGCTAAGAAATCGTAATGTTACAGACGCTGAGCTGCAAAAAGCCAAAAATCAAGTTATGAAAGATTTTGTTGATGGTCTCACAACTCTTGACGGGCGTGCGCAGGCCTTGGCAATTAATGAAATTGTTTTTGGTGATTATACTCAATTATATAAGGATCTTGAATTGTATAATCAGGTCACAGTCGAGGATGTGAAAAAAGCAACCAGCAAGTATTTAACTCCGCAAAGAAGAAACACTGCTATTCTTGACCCGAAAGGATAAGAAATGTCTTTTTATCGTGTTAGCATTTTATCAGTTTTAAGTTTTTTAATGATGTCATGTTCATCTGGATTTTTAAAATCTAGTTCATCAGCTCATTTTGAACTCAGAGAATATCAGCAAGTTAAGTTAAATAATGGTTTAAATTTGATTCTTTTACGTGATCATCGAATTCCTAGAACGAGTCTCTCTTTATTAGTTAAAGCGGGTTCACGTAATGAGCCACCTTCAAAAGCAGGTTTAAACTCATTAGTGGCAAGGCTTTTAGATGAGGGAACCAGTACTCGTAGTGCAATTAAAATTGCTGATGATTTTGGACAAATCGCAGCTGATTACGGTGTGGATCCTAGTCAGGACTATACCTATATCTCGGCAAGTAGTCTTTCATCTCAAAAAGTAGCTATGCTAAACCAATTTGCTGATGTTGTTTTAAACCCTGCTTTTAGTGAAAAAGAAGTGAGGCGATTAAAGCAAGAGACCTTAGCAGGGCTAAAAAGAATGATAGATAATCCTAGAGCTACGATCGAGAGAGAGTTTGAAGAGCGCTTATTTGCTCCACACCCCTATCAAAATCAAACTATTGGAAAAGCAAGTGATATTGAAAAAATTAAGCGTATTGATATTATAAAACACTATCTACAATATTATCGTCCAAATAATGCGTGGCTTGCCGTGGTTGGAGATTTCGACGAGGCTTATGTGACTCAAGTCACAACAGCTTTTGCGGCATGGGAGGGGCGTCCTCAAGAGGCTGCGCAATTCCCTGTTGCTACAAAACAAAATGAACTTAATACGGTCGTGGTGAGTAAGGCGGATCTGCAGCAAGCACAAATTATCATGGGACAAATCGGTATTCAGCGTACAGATCCAGATTACTTAGCACTTAGAGCTGCCAACGTTATATTAGGTGGAGCTTTTGCTAGTCGCTTAAATCAGCATATAAGAGATGACTTGGGGCTGACTTATTCAATTAATTCTTATTTTGATTCTCGTCTTGATCCTGGTTCTTTTACTATTAGTACCTTCACAAGACTTGATAAGGTTTCTAGTACAGTAAATGAAACACTCAAGGTAGTAAGAGATTTTAAATCTGAAGGTGTAAAACCTGAAGAAGTCGCTGCGGCTCAAGCTTTATTAAAGGGCCAATTCCCTTCAGCACTTGAAACAGCAGATCGCACAGCCTTTAACTTATTACTATTAAGAGCTTACGGAGTTTCTGACGCTTATTTAAATGACTTCTTTAAAAATATAGATCGACTGTCTGTTGCAACAATCAACGAAGCTTTGCGAAAACATATTGATCCTGAGAAGTTTTTAATTGTGGTTTATGCTGACGAGAAAAAACTAGGGGATCAGTTAAAAGATTTGCCTAATGTAAAGGTAGAGCCTCTTAAACCTTGAGGCTAAAGAAACTTTAATTATAAAGGTTCATAGAAGTTCATACTTAGTTTCAACTATTAAAAAACACTCAAACATAACGTTTGTCACTTGCTTGCATCCGCAAGCTGCGTGCCAATCCGAACTCGTGTTTTTTTAATAGGTGAAACTAAGTATGAGCTTCTATGAACCTTAAGTGAATTTAAACAAGAGGTTCTTTAATGGGGGGAGTTGTTCATGAGTTTGGTTTTTATTATTCCATATGAGATCTTTTGTATGATTATTAAAAAGTAGATATTTTATAAACAAAATAAAAAATACCATAGAGCAAAAGAAATAGCCCATTGATTCTTTAAATAGAGTCATTCCGTCTGGTCCAAGAGTATTGTAATTGCAAAGCATAATAGCGAATAAAGCAATTAAAATAAGGACTCGCTCTAGCTTAAGAATTTTGCTGTTTAAAAGGTAGAAGGCTAGGGGAAACAAAAATAAAATTAAATACCACCATGCGAGTGGGGAAAACAGATAAACTCCTGCAAGCCAGTACATCGGCATCAGAGAAGTGCGTGATGGTTTTTTAAGATACACAAAAAAACCAAAACCTACAAAGATCATTAAAGCAAAAGCCCAAAGAGTTTTGCCGTACTCCATACTTAAGCTTAAAAAGAATCTTAAAAACCCTTGTGAGTCAGCATAGGCAAATTGATTCGAAGATTGATCTAATAAAACGCTGAGCCACTGTGTGTATTTATCAATGCAAAAAAGATCCTGGTAAGTAATTGCTAAGGTTAAGTGAATTGCCAACAACCCTAAAATCATTCCCAATATGGATTTACGATTTTTAATTAAAATATAAACTCCAAGTAAGGCAAAATTGAGTTTAAGACTAACAAGAAGTGAAAATAAAAAACCCGCTAACAAAGGCTTTTGTTTGGCAGATTCTAGATTCTTAAAAATATAAGTCATGCATAAGAAAATAAAACCATTAAGTTGCCCGTAGCCAATATCAGCCGAAAAAGCACTTAGTGAGAGAAGCAATAGAAGTAACCGACTTCGCCAATCTGTTAAGTTAATGCCAATGGCTGAAGCCCACATGGATACTGCTTTGAACCAACAAAAAAGATGGAGAATATTAAAAATAAGTAGTGCTATTTTTTCTGGGAAGATGGTCCATATAGAAAAAATCATGGTCCATAAAGGGTGGTATTTAAAAGGCATCCACCCATCAGCAAGTTGATACTCAGAAATACCTTGGTAAAACCTTTCGCCAGCCAGATAAAAAACATGAAAATCAGCTCCGGCCGTGTAGCTATAATAGAGCATACCGGCAATTAGAGCTCCAAAAAAGAACTTAGATATCCAATAGTTTGAGCTGGCCTGCTGAGCTACAGTCAAAATAAATCCTTTAGAAAAAATTAAACTAATATAATTTTAGACTGTATTCAAGAGCGAATAGTTTTTAATGATTTATTGGAAAGCCTTGTGGTGGCGGAGTTTTCTCTGTTGAAGAGAAGCTATTTTGACTTGCAATGGGAAAGTAGGCTTTTGTTTCCGCACGAAAGCCTTTAAGCTCTTTATTCATCTCACTTAGGGTTTGTCTTAAGTGGTAAAGCTCTCTCTTCATTTGTGAAGTTTTAAGATACCAGGATAAAAACTCTCTAAAAGTTAAAACACACACAATGGCAGAAACAATAATCATTAAAATAAGAAGATTTTCTGTAATACCGCTGCGGACAAGAGTTTCTTGCCATTCGTTGAGAAGGTTCATCAGTTGACCGCCTTAAGGGACCCGAAGTTTGAACTACATTTATTAACGATGTGTGAAGAGGGTTTAGCAGAACTTATAGTTTATCTCTAGAGGGGCTTATGCTTTTTGTAGAAAATACATGAGTTTTAAAACTGCCCAATTTGATTGTTACTGACAACTACTATCTTAATATCCAGTATATAAAGATGGTTTGTGTTTTAAATAAAATCTCAGTGATTTTGTGGCTATAAACACTCTAAATATTCACAGCTCTCTTTTATTTCTTACGGCTTTTAATAAATAAGTAAGCTGCAATCCCAGCCAATAAGAGTGCAATCCCAAAAAAGAAGCTTTTACCTGAGCCACGTGATTTTTCTTTTGGCAGAGGAGCTGACTCAATATCAGAAGGTAAGCCACCAGCCATTGGCAAGCCGAGGGTTTCACTTCCTGGGCGCAGTGGCGAGAGATCCGTTTTTTCTAAAAGACCTTTTGAGGCAATAACTCTTAAACTCATCACCGCGCGAAAAAAGTCTTTAGAAAAACGGGTGTAGTATTTTTGATCAGCACTGAAAGTGACCAAAATGGCGATTTTATCCTTAATAGTTGCAACATAGCGTGTAAAATAATTGGGGATTTCGCTATTTAAATGCAGGCCATCGATCCACTTTTGATTATTAATTTTCACTGTTTTTGCTTTATAGACAATGCGCGACTTAAGGGGCTGGCCCTTTCTTGAGCTAATCTGCTGAGGAGTGTTTAAATGGGTTTCATAGGCTTGAAAACTGTCAGTAGGGCCCACTTCTTTAGCTGTAAGGATAATTACAGCCTCTCTTGCCTGTTTATCAAACTCACTGCGGCAAACCCATTCAGTTTGCTCTAGATTGCAGCGCCAGTTGTCCGGGAGCTCAAAAGCAACATAGGCATTCTTAAAAACCTTTGCTTGAGCTGTGCCAAATGATAACAATAGTGCTATAAGGCTCAAATAGGCTATGGGGCTGTTAAGTTTCATAGTAGACCTCAAAAACGCGTTACTAGTTAATAGTATAAGCTTTTTTGAAATTAAGCCAAGGAGGGAATTGTGCTTAATCTACATCAGCTAACAATTTTTAGCACAGTCATCAGCGAGGGCAGCATGACAGCAGCTGCAGAGAAGCTGCTCTTGACCCAACCAGCGGTGAGCCAGCAAATACGCAATCTTGAGGAGGACCTTGGTATTGAACTCCTAGTCCGAGGTCTAAGACAGGTTAAGCCGACTCTTCAAGGTGAAATGCTTTATGATTATGCCAAAAAAATTCTGCAACTTGTAGGGCAGGCAGAGATTGCTATTAAAGCGATGAGTGCTGAACTTAAAGGAGAGCTTCGAGTTGGAACGCTTAACTCTATTGGCCTTCATTTAATGAGTTTAATTGTAGGACGACTTTTACGACACAATCCTGAGTTTAGAATTAAAGTTGATTATGGTCGTGGCGAAGATCTTATTAGAGCTTTTCAAGAGAAAAAATTTGATATCTTAGTGTTACCTAAAACTGAAATGGAATACGGGATCACTCTTGAAGATGTTCAGCAAAAGTTTTTACAGCGAGAAGAAATGTGGTTTGTTGGCCCAGGAAGAGACAGTCAGCTTCCTAGACAAATTAAATTCTCTGAGATTAATAAACACTCTATTATTAGCTTTTCTGGTGAGTATCCGCGTTTTAGTCAAAAAATTGAAAGCCTCTCTCTAGAGCATGGAATTGATTATAAGCCTGTATTTGAATCTTCCAATGTGGGCACACTAAAACGTGTCATTGAGTCAGGTCTTGGATGGGGCTTCTTGCCATCTCACTCAATTCGTAAGCAAGTGCGCATGGGGCGACTCACTCGTGTGCATGTTGAAGAAATGCATTATGAATTTGATCTGATGTATTACTATCAATCCAGCATTCAATCACAAGCTTTGATGGAAGTTTTCTTTCAATCCATCCAGCAAAATCAAGATAAGAATTAGAGGCTAGCAGCAGTGATTAAGCTGCAGCCTTTGTCTTGTGCTTAAGTTTTTGTTGTAGGTCTTCAAATTCTTTTTCTAAAGCAATTTGTAGAACTTCATAGATTTTTTTTCTAGCAAGCTTTTCGAAATCCTCATCGAGCGACTCAATAAGGGCATTTTCTAATACTTGTCTTGCCATTTGTAGAGCTTGAACTTCAAGAGCTTGTGGCAATACATTAAGTGGTGTTGGAGCAGGAGTATTTTGGCTAGCCTCTTTGGCTCCTTCAATCATCAGAGTGGCGATTGTTTTATAAGCACTGGCCCAATTATTATGAAGTTCCGAGGTCCAATCATCTTTAAAAAAGAATTTAAGAGTTTTAAGAAGACTGCTACCAACCCAGCTATAGTGTTCATCCTCTACTTTGTAGCCAGCATGTCTTGCACCAAGTTTGTGTAAATAGCCAACAAGTTTTTCACTGTCTTCTAAATGGTCAACAATAAAAACCAAGCCGCCAATAAGAGCTTTTTTTTGGCCGTCCATTTTACTTGGATTAAATAGACCTTTGGCTTGAGGATAATCTTCAAATAAGATTTCATAAAATTTATCAGCTACGTCTTTAGCAATTGGTTTTGCAATTTCAAATGAGGAACGGATTACTTCTGGATTAAAATTAGCCATAAAATCTCCTAATTAAGTTCAGAGACTTCTTCGGTGAGCCCTTATAAAACTCAACGCAAAGATATCTTAACTAGACACTATCTTCGTAGGTATTTGTGCAGGTATTTTTAAAAAATAACAGATTCTGGAAGTCCCAATCTTGAGGCAACTACGCGAATAATTTCAGTGGCAGTTTCTTCAAGGGCTCTTTCCGTGACATTAAAAACAGGCCAGCGCTTGTTTTGTTTAAAGATAGCATGGGCATATTCAACTTCTTTTTGAATGTGCTCAAGGCTGGCATATTCACCGCCAGGATCTTGGTTAAATTTCTCAAGACGATTTCTACGGATTATTTGTAAAATATCGATATCAATAATCAGCCCAACAACACGTCTCTGGTCCACTTTAAAAAGCTCTTCTGGCAGGGGAGAGTTTAATACCAATGGGACATTGGCTACTTTCCAGCCTTTATGGCTTAAGAAAATTGATAGAGGAGTTTTGCTTGTACGACTAATGCCAACTAAAATAATATCCGCCTTATCAAGACCGCTCATGGTTTTGCCATCGTCGTGTTTGACAGTAAATTCAATGGCTTCAATGCGCTTATAATAAGATTCATCAACAGCTCTTAAGAGTCCTGCTTGTGGCGCCCCTGTCTTTACACCAAAATATTGATCAAGTTCGCTGAGTACAGGGCCGAGTAGATCAAGGCTTAAGAGTCCTTTTTGAGTTGCATGTTCGCGAATTTTATTGCGTAAAAGTCGACTTACAACAGTATAAACAATCATCCCTTTTTTCTCGGCAACTTCATCTATGAGGGATTCAACTTGTTCATTAGTGCGAACATTTTTACATCGAATGATGTTAATATCTTTATCTGCATATTGTACTAGGGCTGCACGAATCATAGTGGCGGCTGTTTCGCCAGTACCATCTGAGATAATATATATTGTTCCGCTATCCATTAAGCTAAACTCAAATTAATATGGTGAGAAATTTTTTGCATATGTTCTTTTAGCCACAAATCAGGAAGTCTTGAAAATAATAAGAAGCAATATTCTTCAGTTGGGCGCATAAGTAGTACGGTGAGGTCTTCTGGGCGCTCTATGTTTTTACTAAGCTGAACTTCTGCTAAAATAGGTTTGGGTGAGGTTTTTAATACCTGCATAGATTTAATATCTGGAATTTGTAAGTAAGTGGGAAGTTCAGTAAGGCGAAACTCTCCCTTTTCAAAGCGAAAACGAGAGAGCCAATCGATAGCGGCCTTTTCAAAGAGCAGGCCTGCTTCGAAGTAAATACTTAAGCGTGAAAATACAATAACAACTCGGTCTAGCTCCTCTTCAGGCAAGTCGTGCGATAATTTTTCTAAATAACTTGTATCTGTTTGAGCTTCATAAGCTAGCTGAGTTTTTGGGCTCGGCTCGGTGCTCAGCATATTAGCGTCTTGGCTAAGCCATTTTTCTAGGTGCTTTTCAAGGCGTGAGGCTCGATCACTTAAGAATTCACTAAATTTTTCCATGAGCTAAGTCCTTAAACATCTGAAACAACTGTAAAGTCTTTAAAGTTAGAAAATGATGACCAGAGATCTTGAAAGTTTGTTGTAAGTTCTTTTGGTGGTAAAAAAACTCTTAAGCTTGGGTTTTTTAGATTTGTCCATACTAAGTAAGCCTGATGCGTCCATGAGCGCAGGTCTGAAAGTTCATTCGGGAGCATAACTGTCCACTTATTTGGTAGAAACTGTGTGCTTGCAATCATTAGTGGAGATTGTGATTCAATAAAATTTGTAGATACAGGAAGTTCGCATTGGCTCACAATATCAACTAGAGGCTCTGCAAGCTTTGGCGCTTGATAGGGAGCCATTCGTCTTAACTGAAAATTTAAATACCAGTCTAATTTTTGACTTGAGTGGGACTGTTTAATATGGGGCATGACCCATAGATCAGAGCCTGGATTTAGGCTGCTTGCTGATGATAAAATTTGAATTCCCATAAAGTCAGGTTAGCTGCTTTTGGCTATCTGGTCCAGTACTCCATTAACAAAAGAGGCAGAATCTTGGCTGCCATATTTTTTAGCTATTTCAACAGCTTCGTTAATTGCAATACCAGCAGAGAGGGGCTCACTTGCAAAAAACATTTCATAAATTGCTAGGCGCATAATGTTTTTATCTACAAGCGACATGCGCTCTAGGCGCCAATGTTGACTTGCCATTTGGAGGCGTCGATCAATTTCCTTTTTTTCCTTATTTACACCTTCAGTCAGGCTACGAGCGTAAGCAAGGCCGTCAGCACTTAATGAGACTTGCTGTCCAAAAAGGCTTAAATAATCTTCAAGGCGTATTGGAGGTGCAAACTCAGTTTGAAAAAGTATCTGTAGAGCGACTTCTCTGGCGGGACGTCTCATTATGTGGCTTTTCCTCTGGGCTTGGTGAAAGGATTAATTGTGGGTCATTAAAATCATTATCCACAAGGGGCTCATCTAAAGTTTCAACAAACTCTTGTACGTCTTTAAATGTACGATAAACACTGGCAAATCGAATGTAAGCAACATCATCAAGTTGTTTAAGTTCTTGCATCACTTTTTGCCCAATAAGCTGAGCGGAGATTTCTTTTTCTTGGCGATTTAAAAACCATAGAGAAATTTTCTCTACCAAGCTCTCCATTTGTGAAAGACTTACGGGACGCTTTTGACAGGCAGCTTGGATTCCCTTGAGAAGCTTCTCTTTACTGTAAGGTTCACGGCGATCATCTTTTTTAATAATAAAAGGATAGTTGAGCAACAACCCTTCAAGGGTAGTAAACCGACTTTTACAATTTAAACATTCACGACGACGGCGTATCTGTTCGCCATCCTTTTGGATGCGTGTATCTAGAACTCGATCGTCTGTGTGTCCACAAAAAGGGCATTTCATGACTATAGTCCAGCTGTTAGCGCACACTCTAGAGAAGACACTAGAGTGCGTCAAGTAAGGATAGTAAAAAAATTATGCAATCAGTCATTATTAGAGGGCTCATCATTGAGTCCTTATTAAAGAAAAAGTAGAGTGGGCTTATGAAATATTGTTGTTGGTTACTATTAGCTATTTTTACCTCTTCTAATTTAGCCTATGGATCACCCACTGTGGG
>CAYMKD010000058.1:0-2567 GCA_964390435.1 uncultured Pseudobdellovibrionaceae bacterium
TAAGCATAAGTACTAATTGATGAACCGCCCTCAGTAATCTCTAAGCTTGCAGGAGTTTCACCATCAATCACGTTAATATTTAAAGTTGCTTCACTTGAAAATGTTCCACTACTATCTGATAAGGAAACTTGAAAACTCTCAGTGCCTTCCACAAGACCATCTACACGAGCACGAATTGTAAAACTAGCGCGACTCTCTCCACTAGCTATTATTTGAGTAATGGAGCTTGTTTGCGAGTTGGAATTAATATCAAAATCTACTGTGCTTGGAGTGATCTTTAAATTTAAGGTAACGGGGCTGCTAGTTGTAAACTCTGTGCCATCTTTGGCTAAGTACACTTCAAATACGTGAGCTGCACCTTCTGCAAGATCTAAACTAGTAGTTGAACTATCTACTTTTAAAGTAAAAGTATTGCTTGTTGATCCAGTTGAGTCACTTGTAATAGAAGTGTCTAATGTACAAGATGTTAAAAGTAATGTAAAAACTAAGAATCCTAAATTACGTAATTCTTTTAACATGCTCTTCGTCCTCCCAAAAAAACGTACTGCTTTTTAAATTAATAATAGTTTAGCAGCCTTAACCCTACTTCGACGACTTAGAATCAAAAGTTAAGCTCTCAAAATGAGGCATTTTGTGAAGATTGCGCAGAACACACTCTGCAAGGTACTGAAATTTTTAAGATAAAAATTTTTTGATTTTTAAATTTCAAAATGAGATGCGTGAATTTTCTCAAAAAAAATTAGAATTTGCGTTTCAATTTAAAACAAATTTGACAACAAAAGATTAAATTTCTTTATGGAAGATAAAAAGATATCTACTGTTTTTAAACTAAATGACCTTTGAATTCAGGTCATTTAGTTTTTAATTTCTTTATAAATAATTTTGATGATTAGTACTTACGAATACAACGAACTCGGTTAGCGGTTGTTTTTGTGGTTGCAGATGCTGTTCCACCAGAGAACTGAATCCTCATTGCATTGCTTGTTGTGGATTGAGTTGAAGACCAGTAGTAACCCGAAGTTGTTGTATTAAACCCACCAATGGCTACTTTATTCGTATGCAGCACATTCAACTCATCTTGGGCTGGTAAATACCAATCGCTGTATCCACCATAGACCAGATTTTCACAATAAATAGCCGCATTGGTATTCGACCAACCTGCGATAAGAGCCGTCGTATTCTCAGCACCGGTCTCTGTACTTGTGGTATTGTGTGCTGTACTTGTTGAACCCCAAGAATAAGTTTGAGTGTCTGCTGCGTTATCACAACTTGGAGAAACCTCATTTGTACAGTTTCCTGGCGTGGTCATAATATTTTTAACTCCACCGACCGCGTAGTTAAAAGTTCCCGCATATTTTGTTCCACCGGCACAAGTATCTCCTACTGTTGGTGATGAGCTACAGTCTGAACTTGTAATGGCTCCATAAAGTGGCACTCGACGTTTAAATCCATCACTACTGTCAACATCCACATATCCGTGGTAAGCACCAATACCTGCAGCATTCACTCGAACCTCAAATGAACAGGTTGCAGCAGGTGCTAAGTTCGTACCACTACATGTATTACTGCCGCCGTTAACTTCTAAACTTGAACCCGTCAGAGTTGTTGAGATTGAAGATGCTGTCATATTTCCATTGTTAGTTATTGTCACCGTTACCCAGCTTGATGTGAGCGTTGGCGACTGAGCATTAATTGTACTCACAACACTTGGTGAAGAATCTAACTGCACACCAAATTTTCTGATACAACGAACTCGGTAAGCCGTTGTTTTTGAAGTGGAAGACGCTGCTCCACTCGAGAATAACACTCGACGGGCATTCGCAGTCGTCGCCTGAGTTGATGACCAGTAATAAGCAGAAGTATCAAAACCTCCTACTGCCACTCGATTGGTATAAAGAACTCCCAATTCACTTTCAGCAGGCAAATACCAATCACTAAAACCTCCATAAGTCATGTCGGCACAATATTTAGCAGCCGCTGTATTAGCGCCAAAGTTTGAATCTAAGAAGTTAGTATTTCCACTGCCATCTGTTGTACTTATAACAAAATGCTCTGCCGTCCCAGTCGCCCATGCTTTAGTCAGCGTATCTGTTCCACCATCACAAGTTGGCGTCGTAGAGTCTGTACAGTTACCCGGCATAACCATGATTTTACGTGTTCCTCCGCCTGTATTACCATAGTCAAGAGTACCACCGTAAAAAGCATTACCCACTAGTAAATCACCAATAGATGGATTTGTAACTGCTGGATCTACAACGATTGTTCCAATCAATGAAACAGAAATGGCCCCTGAACTCGCTCCTGACACAGACAAGCTTGCACTGGCTATTCCAGATGTAGATCTATTAAGACGAACTTGCAGTGTACAGTTAGCTGCTGCATTTAAACTCACACCGGTACAGTTATTATTTGAACCATTTATCTCAAAATCACTGCCCACAATGCTTGTTGTCAGTGTACCTGTCGCTATACTACCGTTATTTGTGATGGTCACTGTTTGCCATGAAGTTGTAGTTGTTGGTAAGGTAGCTGTGAAATTAGAAATAGAAGAAGGAGAAGCTGCTAAA
>CAYMKD010000058.1:2577-10547 GCA_964390435.1 uncultured Pseudobdellovibrionaceae bacterium
GAACTTTATAGTTTCCAGTTTTGCTTATACCAGCCAAAGAACCGCTGCTAAACCTTAAATAATTCGCATTTGATGTGGTTAATTGAGTTGATGTCCAGTAGTTGCTGGGAGTAGTCGGAGTAATCTCAAAACCACCAAGCGCCACATAATTTGCATAAAGTATGGAGTTAAGTTCTGTATCCGAAGGCAAATACCAATCCGAATAACCTGCATATGTCATGTTTTTACAGTATTTAGCTGCATGGGTGTCTGACCAGCCGGCATCAAGTGCTACTGTATTTTCATAACCATCCGCATCTGTAACTCCATGATCAATACCAGTAGATCCCCAAGTTTTTTGCAATGTATCCGTCCATCCATCGCAAGTTGGAGTGGCTGAATCTGAGCAATTTCCAGGGACAACCATTATTTTTTGAACACCCTTACCATGAGCGCCGCCATAATCATAAGTTCCACCAGATACGGCACCTGAGCTACAAACTTCACCAACAGTTGGAGAGCCTGTGCAGTCATTGGCTAATCGCACAGAAGTACTTAATATTACTTTAACTGCCAACGGATTATTTGGGTCAGCAACACGTAAATAACCAGTTAAAATTGTTGAAGTAGATACGGTATTTGTTCTCACTTGTAGAGTACAAGTTTGACCATTTGTTAAAACTGCTCCCACGCAATTATTATTAGATGAGTTAATTTCATAACCAGTTGTCGTGGCTGTAAGAAGCGCGCCAGTCGTAGCACCATTATTTGTAATTGTAACTGTGGTCCAAGACGAAGTAGTTGTAGGCAAAGTTAACACCGTATTTGTAATAGCAGAAGGCGAAGCAGCTAAATCCGTTGTTGCTTTTCTTACGCAACGAACAAGCGCAGACAAGGCTTTATCCTGCCCTGAGCCTGTTGCCACAGTAGATTTAAAGTAACCTTCAGTTGTAGTTTTCTGTGTAGATAGCCAATAATTAATATTGGCTATAATACCACTTAAACTAGTTGTCACAAACGCAGCCTCACCACTCGCAGGCAAGTACCAATCGCTATGCCCTCCGTAAATCATATTAGCACAGTATTTTGCTGCATGAGTATCTGACCAACCAGCATCGAGAGCCGTAGTATTTGCAGCCCCATCTGTAGTAGATACACTTGTAGAATGATTAGTTCCCGATGTGCCCCAAGTTTTTGTTGTAATGTCACCACCTGAACAAGTGGGCGTAGCTGAATCTGAACATCCTCCGGGAGTAGTGAGTAGCGCATCATTGCTTGATGCTGCATAATAAATAATTTTTCCTGGTAATACATCACCAAATACTGGATCGCTAAGTGAAGGGTTGTAGTATACTGCTCCTTGGAGAGGAACAGAGGCTCCAGCTGCACTTGAGTACACAGCTAAATAACCATCAATAATTTTTGAAGTTGAACCGTTAACTCTGACTTGTAGAGTGCAACTGGCAGCAGCAGCCAAAGAAATACCCGCACAATTATTGTTGGCACTATTGATTTCTAAAGATGAAGCTGAGGAACCAACTATAGATGTTGTTAAAGTACCTGTAGCGCCAGATGTTACGTTTGTAATGGTCACTGTTTGCCATGCAGTTGTCGTTGTAGGTAAAGTGATATCTAAATTCGTAATCGAGGCTGGAGAAGCAACTAAGCCAGAAGGAGTTTCTGACCTTACACATCGCACGCGATAGCTATTTGTCATACCTGAAGTTAATTGTGAACCATTAAAACCAAAGCCTTTCACTTGATTCGAAGATGCCTGAGTTGAAGAGTAGTACCATGGGTTACTTGAAGTGTAGAAACCTCCAATTGCAACACGATTCGCATACAAATAAGTCAACTCATCGTAAGCGGGTAAATACCAATCATCATAGCCAGCATATACCATATCTGCACAATATTTTGCCGCAGCATGTGGAGAGCCCGTCCCAGTGCGTGTTGCCAATGTATTTGTACTGGTAGCTCCATCAGATAAGCTGTAGACTCCCACATCAAAAGTACTTGCTGCCCATGTTTTTGTTAGAGCATCTGTTGTACCATCACAGGTTGGTGTTGCAGAATTTGTACAGTTTCCAGGAACCACCATATATCTTTTTAAAGAACCAATAGCATCATAACCACCATAGATTGCACCACTAGGGCAAGCTGTCCCCAAAGATTCGCTTCCCAAACAATCAGGCACTGGGGTTGGCCCAGCTGGAACTGAATTAACTGTCCAACCGTCACCATTAGAAACAGAAGAAGTGTTCCCTGCTCCATCCACTGCACGGATCGATGTATAATAAGTATTGCTCACTGTTAATGATAGACCCGTTCTTTGATAACTAGTCACATTTCCTATATTCGTCCATGTAAGTACTTGGGTACCGCCACTGCTGCTTCCAATTGCCATCTCATAATAACTAATTCCTGTTCCACTATCAGATGAGGCTACCCAAGTTGCTGTTGGAGATTTTGTTGTATCTGTCGTACTTGAACCATCATCAAATGACCCTGGCGTTCCAGGAGCAGCAGCATCAATCACAATCGCCTTTGATCCGGCAAGGGATGTTCCGCCTGATGTTGGCAAGGTTAATGTAGCATCTATATTACTTGCATTCTTTAATGTACCACCTTGAAGATCTAACGAACCTGCGGCATTCACATTTAAGTCTGAAGTAAAATCTCCACTTTGCACCGTATACGTAAAGGCCAATACTGTTGAAGTTGAAGCTCCGCTATTATAAGCAGCATACTGACTGGTATTTAACTGCAATCTAGGTGTTCCAGTTAAAGTCACAGCTTCACTAAAAGTTACTTCGATAGCTACCGTTTGCGCTGCCTTATAAGTCCCATCTGCAGTTGAACTCGTTACTGAAGACACTGCTGGACCTGTTGTATTTTTAACCCAATCAAATGATGTCGGACTTGCAAAGCTCTGACTAGCTCCCGCATTCTGACCAACCACGCACAATCGATAACTGCCATCAGCACCAAGTGCATCTGTAATATGTGTTGCTACTACGATCTCAGATCCACCAGCTGTGTAACCCGTACTATTCGTACAATCTGTTGATCCTTGCAAACCTACTTTATAACGATAGGTCTGAACCTCTGTTCCACCTACTGTTACATTTAAAGTCGTTGTTGGCCCAGATGGAGTGCCTGAGAGTGTTGCTACTGGTAAGTTCCATACATGCCAACCATCACCGTTTACAATAGATGATTTATTTCCTGCTCCATCCACTGTACGGATTGAAGCATAGTAAGTTGTACCTGCAATTAGAACTAAACTTGAGTTCTGATAACTTGTCACATTGCCAACATTCGTCCATCCTAACATTTGCGTTCCACCAGACGAAGTTCCAATCGCTATCTCATAATAACTTATATTTGTTCCACTGTCTGTGCCCGCTACCCATGTCATATTAGGAGTCGTGCTTGTACTGGTTGTATTCGTACCATCATCAAATGATGTTGGTACTGTTGGAGCCGAAGCATCAATCACCAAAGCTTTAGACCCAGCAAGAGAAGTTCCACCTGATGTTGGCAAAGTCAGTGTGGCACTGTTGCCATAACTATCTTTAACCGTGCCACCATTTAAATCAAATGAGCCAGAGTTTAAAACATTTAAATCTGTACTCAAATCCCCGGTTAATACCGTATATAAAAATACTAATGTGTTACCTGATGAGTCTGAACTTGAATAAGTGGCATACTGATTTGTATCTAACTGCACTCTTGGATTACCAACGACCACTGGAGCTTCATCAAATGTGATTCTCACATCAATTTGATCGCCAGCTTTGTAAGTTCCATCAGCTTTGTTACTTGTTACAGACGCTATTTGAGGGCCAGCTGTGTCTTTAACCCAATTAAATATTGTGGGATTAGTTAAGTTTTGCGTCTCAGGCACACTAGAATCATGACCAAGGACACAAAGTCTATAGGATCCATCAGCACCAATCGCATCTGTAATTTGCGTCCCAACAGCAATCTTTGAACCAATCGCTGTATAACCAGCGCTTGCAGTACAATCTGTCGATCCCTGCAATCCAAATTTATATAAATAATGACTTACACCTGTTCCACTCACCGTCACACCTAAATTTGTACTACTATACGTCGGCGTGCCGCTAAGAACTGCCACAGGGCCATCCACAGCTTGACCTGATAAACTCACAGACGAAGTTTCTGTACTTGTGATTCCATTATTATAAGTGAGCTTCACGGCTCCAGTAAAAGTTCCAACTGCTGTTGGAGAAAAACTGATCTCTAATGTACAAGTCGCTGCTGCTGCTAAAGTCGTCCCACAATCTCCACCTGTACGTGTGTAAGGAGCACTTACACTAGCTACAGCAATACTGCTCGCAGCACCATCACCATTATTTTTTATTGTAAATGTTTTTGCCGTACTCGTGTTGATCCTAGTCATTGCATATGTATATGATGTAATCGCCGGACCGCTCTCTGTAATCTCTAAAGTAGCTGGCGTTTCTCCATCAACAACATTTATAACAAGACTTGTATTACTTTGAAAAACTCCACCACTGTCAGATAAAGTTACTGTAAAACTCTCAGGCCCTTCAACCAAACCATCCACTCGAGCTCGAACAGTAAAAGTAGCACGACTTTGTCCTTTAGAGATGACCTGTGTAATAGAGCTGGCTTGTGTTTCAGAGTTAATATCAAAGTCAACTGAACTAGGTTCAATTTTAAGATTAAGGCTCACTTGACTCTCTGCTTGAAACTCTTGGTTATCTTTTGCTAAGTAAATTTCAAATACATGGGCAGCACCTTCTGCTAAACTCACAGTCGTTGTACTGCTATCTAGTTTTAAACTAAATGTTGAGCTTGAAGGAGCTGTTGAAGAAGATCCATCACTGATGGAGGTATCCAACGTACAAGAAACCAATCCTATACTCATTGCGAGAATGATAAGAATTCTTAACTGATTTTTCACGGGGCCTCCAAATACGTACATCATATAAACCTATATACTAGTAAACCTGCACATACCTTTCGGAGGTCCATAAAACTTCTAAAGACGTCTTGAAATGAGAAAATTTGCCGTGTACACCCAAATAAGCGCAAGTAGGCGCAGTTCCCTGAGATTTTTGAGTGTTTAAAAAGTGACTCAATTTGAAGCATGAAAATATATTTATCTTTACATTCTCATTATGGACTAAAGTGGGGCGTTAAATTTCGATAATTTTTATTAAAAGACTAGCTTGTGGTTAATATAAATATCTACTTAATAGGCATAAACATAAGAGGCAAGGTCAAACCCATCGTAATAGCATTATCAATAGAGTTCGCATATCTCTCTTGAGCCATCTGTAGGTCTGTTAATTCAGATTCAAGGTCAGGTCTTACTTGAGTATAGTGAAACAACTGACTTTGCTCCCAAGCTGCTTGAGACGAAAAAAAGTCATCCATCGTCATAGCTATGATTGCCGGCGCAACTATCCACATAGGCAATATAAAAAATGAAACTAAAGAAACTGCTGCATAAATTTTTTGTTCCTTTTGAGTTCTTTTTATATAAATCATAACTTTGTCATAAAGCCCACAGTACTTATCGTTTTGCATTATAACATCATAAAATGCAGACCAATAATTTTGCATGGGCTCCATCAAGTCGCCTACATAATTTAAACGAATATTTTTACGTGTTTTTGCCCAAGATGCAACTGCAAGAGCAACTGTATTTTTCATCTGTCCAAGTGCCAATAAAATATCTTCTTTTGTGTTTATTTCTTCTTTCAAAAACCCCACCAATGGATTGGCCAAAAGTATTTTAAATGCACTGATTCTTTGTATAAGCCGAAATTGTGCCATTTCAACCGCATAAAAACTTACAAAATCATCATCTCCACTTGTAGATAGAAAATCAATTTGCTCTCGCAGACTGTTTAGTGAATTTATATAAGAAATATTTCTCTCTAAAGCGTCTGCTAACCCATTAAGATCATAAGCAGGATATAGCTTAGCTTCGCTTCTCATTTGAATAACTCGCATTTTTTTTACATCTAAATACTTATTAATAATTTTTTTTTGTTTTTCATGAAATACATTTTGATACTCTTGTTGTTCATTTTGTGAAAGAGGCTTAAAAGCAACCTTCTTAGAAAAAAGATCCGGTACTGCCAATTCAAAGTTAATTTGATCTTTATTAGGCTTATGTGCTGATTGATTGTAATTCAATAGTGGTGATTTAAATCCCAATGCTACATTTTTTCTAATACGAACTATTTGCTCGGGCAGAGATTCAACTAAATACAACATCATATCTTGAGTACAGAAATTTTGTTTAGCGTTTTCTCTAAAACAAGTCTCATATTCAGAAATAACTTTTTCTAAGTCTAAAAATTTATTTCTCAATACCAAATCGACATCACTTAATAAATTATTGGCCTGAGACTTACCTGAGTCACTCAAAAGAAGACCTACAGGAGACTCTATATGCAAAGGTGTAGAGTTTTGTTGGGAGGCATTTGCGCAGAACTCTTCTGTTTGAGCCCATAGCTGCGGGCTCAAACAGAACAAAAATAAAAATAAAAAAATTATTACACTATTGTGCATCTGCTACATCTGAAGCTATATCAATTAAAGTTTCAACATTTACATTCTTAACTACGGTAACTTTTGCATCCATATCAGCATAAAAGCTATCTTGAAAATCTTCAATAGTTGCGTCGTCACTTAGCATGTCAAATAACTCAATTCCGCCCCAGATAAGACCGCCAAGCCCTAGAACTGCTGAGCTTCCACGCATTAGTGAGCCTGCTGCTGTTAGCCTAGTATACATTTTAAACTTACGTTTCTCAGCAAGAGTGGCTTTTTCATGATCAGGAACGCTATAACTGGTGGTCGTACCTGCTATAAACATTGTAATTATTGAAGCCACTTCTGCGACTTTAGATTTTTGAGGATATATTTTATAAAATGAATCGAAGCGGCTTTTCAACCAAGGGTTTACATACTTTGTTAACACAGCATATGTGCCACCAAAAGATGCAACTGCAATACCTAAAAGGATTAGATCATCATCAGTAGTTTTATAAGCAGACTCTACAAAAAGATCCATATCTTCAGGATATTCTAAGCTTAAAATTGAAGAACAACGATCTGAGCTAAAAGTACCTAAGTCACCCTTTACAATTTGGTCATAAACAACAGTGTTTTTAGAGCAAACGAATAGCTTACCTTCCGTATACACTAAAAATCTAAGTCCATCATTATCTTTAGGTAAAAAAACTATGTTTTTGTCAAACTGTGCATGAGACAAACTTCCAAAAAGCATCATTGATACTGCTAAAAATAGAACCTTATACTTATTCATAACATCACCCTCATTAATTTGGTTAAATAATTCAAATTTTTTAAGGTGCGAAAATCATACCAGTCTATTTATACAATTTAGTTTAGATTTGCGGTAAACACACTGTTGATGAACTATACACTTTGCCATAAAATGTCTTAAGCTTTAGAGCCACAAAGAACGCACGTCTCGCTCTTTAGCAATTTTAACAGCTTCATCATAGCCGGCATCCACATGTCGAAAAATACCCATTGCTGGATCTACTGTTAAAACACGCTCTAAACGTGCGGCAGCTTCAGGCGTCCCATCAGCAACAATGACTTGTCCAGAATGCTGGCTATAGCCCATTCCAACACCGCCACCGTGGTGAAGGCTGACCCAGGTAGCTCCACATGCCACATTCGACATGGCATTAAGTAGTGGCCAATCTGAAACAGCATCTGAACCATCTTTCATAGCTTCAGTTTCGCGATTTGGCGAAGCCACACTACCACAATCTAGATGATCACGACCAATCACAATTGGAGCTTTCACTTTTCTTTCAGCAACAAGACGGTTAAATAATAAACCTGCTTGTGCACGCTCCCCGTACTCAAGCCAACAAATTCTTGCCGGCAAGCCCTGAAAGGCAATGCGCTTTCACCCTCGCCCATATACATAAGCACCACGATGC
>CAYMKD010000059.1:0-2345 GCA_964390435.1 uncultured Pseudobdellovibrionaceae bacterium
TAACAGCAAGAACAGTAAATATAGAAAGGTAGCAAGACTCATCAGTAAACTCATCTCAAAACTGGATCGAGAGTACGGTGAAGAGGTTAAAAGTGATCTTACTTCGATGTTACAAAATAGTTTTGCTCAAGAATCACGAGAAGTTCAGGAACAAATCAATACAGCTATTGCTCTTGCTGCCACTGACCCAGTTCAAGCTCAAAAAGCACTTGATTTAGCAAATGCCAGTCGCAGTATGCTCATTGGCAGATACAATTCAACTGATCTTAGCCTTCGCTCTGCAATGAACTTTGCAAATGCTAGCACTTTTAATTCAGCAGATTATCTTAGTTATTACAGTAAAGGCTTCCAACAATGTGTTGGCAATATGATTACTTCTATTTCGTATACCGGTAGCAACTCTTCAAGCACTATACTAGATAGTTGTGGAGGATCTTTAGCAACTGTACAACAGCCAGCTCCAACAAATATTTATGGAATACGCTCTCAGTACGGCCAAAATGGCTATGATCTCGCTGTAGCCAATGCAAGTCTTGGCTATACTTCTGCTGGTGATGTTTATCGTGAGTTAGGTTACGAATTAATTAAGCCTATTCTTCAGAGCAATGCCACGGCTACAACAACATCTGTAAATCCTCGCGCAGCAACTAGTGGCAATTCACCTAGTAATATTCCCCAAGTAAATTAAAATATAAAAAACCCGGGAGCTTTCGCCCCCGGGGCCCTGCCTCCGCCAAATATTTAAGTAGTTCTAGTTGTGAATCATGCTGCTATCAAAAAGTGATGGCGGCTTTGGAAGCAAATCCATATGTAAAAGAGTTACTGTAGTTATTCGTTCCACCTTTAAAGGCTTCACCAGGAAATAATAAACCAACTTCATTCACCCATTGAATTTTTTCGTGTGGCTTATAAATAACCCCAATATCCCATTCAAAACCTAAGTTTTTACTTACATCAGCACCCACAATAGGGTCTGTCATAAGTTGAGCATAGGTAAATGTATTACGTAGATTCCACTGATCACCCATATGGTAATCAAGTCTTGGAGAGATGTAAGCTACATTGCTGATAGACTCATCATCAACCGATTGACTGAAAGATTGTGTCGTATTGCGACTGACACTGCTTCGCAAAAAATCTGCTTTCCCTAAAGGATGGTTAAATAACAACATTGCCACATCATAATTACGGTCAAAGGCATAGCCTTCATAATCCTTTGTGGTTGGATTATCACCAGTAGCAACACCAATTCGTGTTAAGAGATGCCATCTAGATTCTTTGTTTTTAAAATCAAACTCGGTGGCAATACCATAGCTATTGAATCTGATTTCTTCATTACTCGCATTAAAAACACCTGATGCTCCAGAAGTAAAGCCAGCTTCAATCTTAAAACCAAAACCACTCCAATCACGACCTAATAAGACGTTGACGTTTTGTTCGCTGTACTCACCACCAACAACTGAGCCGCCAAAAGCGGCTACAGGAGTATCATTAGCTCCTAAAGCCCCCTTGCGAGTTTCATAAAAAATTCCTAATAAAGATCCCGTTTCAAGATTCTCATATTGTAAGTGAATCATTTGATCATTAATTTGAGTTCCTTGCTCAATAGAACCTGAGTAAGAACGAGCTAACATTGGCATAATAAACAAATTGCCCATAACAATTTTATAGCCAATTAAATCTCTTGTATCATACCAATGATCAAACGCCCCAAATCCCCCATTGTGGCGAATTCCTAAACCAAAATCCATAGGAGCACGACCCACAATCATAGAGCCAAACTCTTGGTTAATATTTAAATAAAGCTGACTCACAGCAATTTGACTGGTGGGTTGATTTTGCGCACGAGTATTTGTGTCTGTATCATTAGTGCCAGATCCTGATCCAACACCGGGGCCCCAAAATTGGCCTAATTGAGAATTTTGATAACGAGTGTCTCTACTTGGTAAAACCTCAAAGCGGGAAATAATATTGATTCCATCTGAAGCAATAATTTTAGGTGATAAATAAAGTTGATTAAGTAGGTAAGATTTTCGCCCCTTAGGATCTCCTAAAGTAGTGCTATCTATTTCATTAAGTTCAATTCGATACCCACCGGTCCAATCCAAAGTCATCGCGCGTGCAGGTTGACTCATAGAAATATTCATCAAAATTAAAAGGACCGATAAAGAGTTAAAGAACTTTGTAAGTATAGGCTTCACAATAAATTCCCCCGCAAGCAAGACTTTTGCTTGATTTAAACATTAAGCTTCACTTCGTTACAAGATATTAATTTTCAATCAAACCAACAAGATCTGTTTCACGTACAAACCATAAGGCTGCACCATTTAAATTAATCTCACTAG
>CAYMKD010000059.1:2355-10236 GCA_964390435.1 uncultured Pseudobdellovibrionaceae bacterium
TTAAACAAAACTGTATCGCCAACTTGAACATCCATAAGTTTAAGACGTCCCTTTTTATTAATATGACCGCGGCCAACGGCAACAACATGTCCTCTACGCAACTCAGTTCCCTGATCTGTTGTGACTGTGTCTGGAATATAAAGACCACCGGCTGTCATTCTAGGCTCTTCTATAAGACTAATTAACAAACGGTTATCAAGCGGTGTTAGCTTTTTTTTAATATTGATTGCAAAGGCTTGTTTTGTAGCTGTTTTTTTTGTTGGACCTGCTGATTTTACTTTAGCTTTGGCAACTGCAGGTTTTTTAGCAATTCTTTTTTTAGCTTTGGCTACAGGTTTTGCTTTTGTAGAAGTTTTTTTATTTTTAGCCTGGATTTTAGCTTTTGTTTTTTTCGGAGCAGCTTTTTTAGTGATTTTTTTTGTTGGACGTTTTTTAGCAGCCTTTTTTTTAGCCACGTTTGTTCCTCTCTTCTTCATAATATTTGCGATAAAGGATGTCCCACTCAGGAGATCCTTCAACAACATTTCTTTTCAGAGAAGATACTTTTTCTCGTGCTTTACGGTCAACTTCCATTTCATCTTTCACAAACTCTATAATAGCTCTTTTTGCAGCTCTTAAGGCCTCATCTTCATCGCTATAGTCCACCATGTCATCATGCCAAATACCATCTGTAACAATATGAGCTAGATGGGACTGCCTATCTTCAGAAAGAATCACAAAATCACCTTCTTTTCTTTAGCTAGTTTTTGTTTAAGAATAGGGAACATTTTATAGCGACTAAACTCACCAGCATTGCTACGCTCTAGTTCATCAAGCATACGATTAACCTCACGGTCCAAATCCACTTCTTTTTGTAGTTCTTTTTTAACATGCTCTACTGCTTTAGCGACAACTTTAGCTTCATCTTCTTTAAAGATGACTAGGTTGGCGCTCTTCCAATGAGCAATTACTTTTTCGACGAGTCTTTGAATTTGTGGTTGAGATAATTTCATGGCTTTGACTAAACGAAGCAATGCCCTTATTGTCAAGTAAATGACAAAACAACAAAGACGCCTGGCTTTATTAATTTTATTCTCAATTGTGACGCTAATCATCATTAGTCTTTCTTATTGGCTCTTTGCCCTCGACAAACAAATTGCTAAAAAACTACAAAATAAAACTTTTTTGCGACCCATTGAGTTTTATGCCGCTCCCGATGAAGTCCGGGCTGGTAGCCAAATTGACGCAAATAACTTTCTTGCTAAATTAAAACAACAAAACTATCGCGAAAGAACTTTTGAACAGCGTCTGCACCCAGGAGATTATTCTGTTTGGGATAAAAGCACTTGCGCCACTTCAGTTAACTTTGAACTCATGCCCGAAGCTGTTCAATGTTTACTTATCTATACAAATGGATCTTCAAAAACAGCTCAAAGACTGCAAGCTCTTGTTTTAGATGAAAAAGGCCTTATACTCAAAACTCTTGCAGGTAATCCCCTTGCGGAGTCTGATTACTTTAGTTTTGAGCCACAAAAATTTGCGCAATACATAGCCACTGAACCTGTTTTACAAAATCCCATTTCGTTAGGAGAAATTCCCCCTATTTGTCTTAATGCTGTTCTCGCCATAGAGGATAATCGTTTTTTAAGCCACTCAGGTGTCAGCATTACCAGCATCCTTCGCGCTATGATAACTAACTTAACTTCAGGGCGTGCGGCTCAAGGCGGAAGTACCATTACACAACAAATGGTTAAAAACTATTTTCTTACACCCGAGAAAACAATTAAGAGAAAACTAATTGAAATCATTATTTCTGTTTTGCTTGAAGCTCGCGCAAGTAAGGACGACATTCTAGAAACTTATTTAAATATAATTTATCTTGGGCAAAGTGGCACATTTCAAATTCGTGGTTACGCAGCCGCCTCTGATTATTACTTTAACAAACCCCTTCAACAGCTCGAGTTACCTGAATGCGCCCTGCTTGCAGCTATCGTCAACAGTCCCGGCCTCTATAATCCCTTCTCAAAACCAGAGAATGCGCAAAAACGCCGCGAATTAGTGCTTAGTAAAATGCTTGAGTATCAAATGATTACAGAAACCGAAGAGAAACTTGCCAATCAAGCAGCACTTCCAACAAAACCAGCAAGATTAAATGTTACAGAAACCGCTCCTTACTTTATTGATGCTGTTCGAAGACAATTACAAGCCCTTGACTTAGAAGAAGAAATGGGGCTTAAGATTTTTACAACTCTTCGCTTAAGCGACCAATCTGCTGCGCAAAACAGTGTGCAAAAACATCTTAGTCGACTCGAAAGTACAAATAAAAAAATTAAAAAACTTAAGGAGGCTCGCCATATCTTAGAGGGAGTTTTAGTGAGTGCCGACCCACAAACTGGCGAAGTTTTAGCACTCGTAGGTGGACGCAGTTTTCGTACGACACAGTTTAATCGAGCACTTGATAGTCAAAGACAGGTCGGCTCCATATTTAAACCTTTAGTATATCTAACAGCGCTTAAAAATGTGGATGATATTGGCGAGCCCTACACTCCAACTACTTTAATTACAGATGAAAAAAAGACTTACCGATATGACAATCAAAGTTGGTCCCCAGATAACTATGAGAAAAAGTTTAATGGCCAAGTTCCATTGTACTTTGCACTTAAACAAAGCTTGAATGCAGCTACCGCGGAACTTGGCATGAAAGTCGGCCTTGAGAAAGTTATTGAAACAGCTAGAGAACTTGGCGTCACCGCAAGACTTGAACCCTTTCCCTCACTCTCCTTAGGAGCTTTTGAAATGAGCCCACTTCAAGTTCTTGATCTCTATAGCACGATCAGTCGCTTTGGAGACCAACTACCACACACTTTTATAAGATCTGTTGAAGATGGCCAAAATCAAATACTTTATACTTTTCAAGGAAAAAGAACCATTGCTCAAGATCACACCAGTCCTGCAGTGCTTGTTGGGATTCTCAAGCAAACTCTGCTCTCAGGCACGGCACGTTTTGCTATCAACTTAGGATTTACTCACCCAGCTGCCGGCAAAACGGGTACAACCAGTGATTACAAAGATGCTTGGTTTGCTGGCTTCACGCCCCATCAAGTGGCCATAGCATGGGTAGGTTACGACGATAACACAGCCCATGGTTTAACCGGAGCCAGTGGAGCTGTCCCTATCTGGGTTGATTATATGAATCAAACAGCAGCTCTTCAGCCACCCGATGATTTTGTTTGGCCCGAAGGCGTGCACAGTAAAAACTTAAACGCTGGTGACTTAAGTAGCCTCGGTGTTCTTGATAAAAACCCTAATGAACCATTAAGCATAGATCTAATTTTTAAAGATTAACTTAGTGGACTCTCTCCAGTCTCGACAGTCCATAAATAGAGCCCTCTTAAGAGTTTGTTAAACCCATCTTAGGTCATTGAACATGTTGGAGACCTAGGTTTTACTTTATAAGATTTAAAATATGCTTTAAAATTTTAAGTACTAGCAAAACTAGACTCAAAATCACTTCAGCTATTTTAAAAAAACGACGAATCTTACAATACGTTGTGAGTACTGTTCTATCCGACATTCGGACCTCCTTAGTAAATTAAGAGGTCCTGTTCTAAAAAGCGAGACTGGAGGAATCCACTCTCGCTTTTTGCATTATATGTGCCTATATTTTTTTAAAGATTGATCTCTAAACCTTCGTAGGCAAATTGCCATTCCACATGAGCGACTTTTACATGAGAAGAGGCTGCAGCAGCCATCTTCCAGTCGTAATACTCTTGGGTTTGCTTAATCAGACGATTGATTTGTGCTGTGGTTGCGCCCGGATCATGATGCGTGAAAATAACACGCTTAATGCCCTCGCGGAGCGCAATATCTAAGCCCAATTGAGCAGCACTGTGACCCCAATTCGCTTTCTCAGCAAGCTCAGGCAAAGTGTATTGAGCATCAAAGTACATCAAGTCAGCTCCTTGATAGAGAGGCAAATCAGGCCCCAATTCTTCACGAGAAGTTCTAGTTCCCTCTGTGTCTACGCAATGGGCATAGGTTTTACCATCAGCTTCAACCTTATAACCCCAACATGGATCTGGATGATCTAACTTGTAAGGCGTTACCTTAAAGCCATCAATAACTGTTGGTTTACGTGGTTCTAATTTATGAAAATGAATTTTGGCTCCTAGAGCTTCAAAGGGGACAGGAAAGTAAGGTTTTACAAATTTACCACGCACCATGGGCTCAAGCTCTGGTTGAACTGCATAAAAATGAATTTGGTTATTGGGAATAAACAGAGGTGCAAAAAAAGGTGTGCCAATTAAATGATCCCAGTGAAAATGAGTCATCAATATGTGCACAACGCCTTGTCCTTTACCACAAGGGCCCGCCATTAATTTTTCTCCAAGACGTCGAATGCCACTTCCACAATCAATTATCAGACGACCTTTTTCGGATTCAACTTCAACACTGGTTGTTGCTGTGCCAAACCCGCCAACTTGGTGAACTGGTGTCTTAGATAAAAATTCATTAATATGACTTGGTTCTTTATATCCAGACGCAAAAAAGCTCATCATCAATTGACGAAATTCTTCAAGCCATTGTTGTGGAGTTGATGAGGAAGGCAGAGACCCTCGTACACCCCAATAAGTGATTTTTACCGCCATCTTATTTAGTCTGATGGCAGCGGCGAATACAATCAACAAGTAATGTTAAAATCCCTAGTGATTTACATGCTTTAGTCTAAGCCTAGAGATCGTCATAACTGATCTTACAGTGAGAAGAAACAGCCTTGCTTTGGCAGGTTAGTATGCGACCTTGAGCCCGGTCCTCATCATCTAAGGCACAGTCTTCTGTCATCGTAACCTCACCCTCTAAGCATTTAGCCATGCAAGCATAACAAACCCCCTGCATACAAGAATAAGGGGCCGGAACTTGGGCCTTTAGAGCGGTATCAAGAAGACTATCTCCTTCTTCGTACTCGACTATGGTCTCTTCTCCGCCCAGGATAAAAGTCACTTTTTTTTTGCTCTCCTCCATAATCTCACCTCAAAATTATCAAAAATCTATGCTCTATCTAAATCAAGTGTTTGGACAAGCCTGTTAATTTTTCATGGCACAGGGCGCGAAGTCAAATTGACCCCACCTACTTACATCGTAATATACTGAAATTATTAATAAAAAAATATTTTCTGAAGGATCGTTTTTGGCGAGTTTTTTGCATATATGACTTATCGAGGTTTATTATGCACCAGCGACAGTACAAAGACATTTTAGCCATTAAGACAGACACGGGTTCTGTCATTGGTTTTCATGCAAAAAATCTTGAACTCGCTGAACTCAGCAACGAAGCTTGGTTGGCTTTAGAAAAAAACAGCCAAACTGAAGCACGCCTAGAGCTTGCTGAATGGAACGAGAGCCAGAATCCCGATGTGCGCTCTGGTAAAATGAAAATGTCTATTCGGCACTTAACCCTCAACGTAAGTCAAATTTGTAACCTTCATTGCACTTATTGCGCTGCTGGTGGAGATGGCACTTATGGTGATCCTATTAAAAGAATTGCTATTGAGAAAACTCTGCCACAACTGGATTTCTTTTTAGGAAAAGTAAAAAAAGGGGAGACTTTTACTCTTAACCTTTTAGGTGGAGAACCACTTTTATATCCAAAAACTCTCAGAGCCATTGTCGAACATGCGCAGTCTATTGCAGAGCAAGTGGGTTTTGATATTCAATATTGCATTACTACAAATGGCACCCTACTCACTGAAGAGAGCATTGCTCTTTTAAGAGATTTTCACTTTAATGTATCTATAAGCCTTGATGGGCCACCAGAAATTAATGATCTTGTTCGTCCGGCGAAAAATGGCTCGAGTTCAAGCGGGTCTTTAAAAGAAGGGTTAACTCGTCTCCTTGCTCATAAAGAGGATTTGAATTCTATTGGCTTCAATGGTGTTTTTGGCAAACACAATACAGAGGTTGAAAAAGCTTATAAGTTTTATCAACAATTCCCGGTTGATTTTTATGAATTTAACTTTTCATTTAACAGCCCAGACTCGGAAGCCAGCGAAAAATACACTCAAGGTATGGAGAAAGTTGCTGCACTTGCTTTTTCTTCTGGTGGAGAAAAAGAGCTTCGCAAAATTCGCTTTTTTGATCACTACTTCAAATTGTTAGATGAACAACAACAGGTAGAAAATTATTGTGATGCTGGCAAAGGATCCTTAGTCATTGATGCTCGCAATAACGTTTACTCTTGCCCTTGGCTTGTTGGCAGCAAAAAAGATCTTATTGGTCATGGCACGCTTATTAATGAAACGAAGCTTGAAAATGAGTATGCTGCCCCTCTAATAGAAGCAAATAAGTGTCAAAGCTGCTGGGCAAGATACTTATGTGGCGGTGGCTGCATGTATGTACATCAGAGCAAAACCGGAGATAAAAATACATTAGATAGCGATTTTTGTGAGCGCATGCGCCGATTGTTGTCTTTAACTTTAACTTATTATTATGAAGCACGATCTCGTCAAGAGCGGAGGGCCTAAACCGTGAAGCATATAAAGAAACTTAATCAACCTAGTACACAAAAACCAGATCAAACTGAGAATGTTTTAATTGGCTTTGGCTGTGTACCTACAGGAGTTGATCGCAAGCCTACTAAAAAAAACATTACAAAACTTGCCAACGAATAACCAATAAGACATAAGGATATATCTATGAAACATGTAAAAAAAGTAAAAGCCACC
Source organism: uncultured Pseudobdellovibrionaceae bacterium (assembly GCA_964390435.1). Taxonomy (GTDB): domain Bacteria; phylum Bdellovibrionota; class Bdellovibrionia; order Bdellovibrionales; family Bdellovibrionaceae; genus CAYMKD01. Next base: position 9,057 of record CAYMKD010000059.1, read on the forward strand.
CAAGTTAAAAACACAGGCAAATCACAAACAGGTGGTGTTGCTTGCGTTCCACAAGGTGGAGAGATTAAACGGTAACACATGCCCAATCCTGAAGCCGCTCCACGCTCGCTCCGTGATAAGCTATGGCGAGCCTTTTCCTATTTGTTAGGCTTTGGGATTGCTTTGCTAATCAGCCTACCTGAGCTTCATTATATAGAGTTTTACCTCTACGATATGCGCATGTGGCTCAGACCGGCCCCCGCAACTTCAAATCTAATCACCACCATTTTTGTAGATTCCGAAGCCGTTAAAACAAGCCATGGAGTTCCCACATTTAACGATCACGCAGCGTTTTTGGAAAAACTTAAGAAGTTTGACCCTGCCCATGTATTCTACGTTCTTGAGCCCGGAGATATCGCAGGAACTGACGTTGATAAAAGAGCCTTTGCTAAGGCGGCAAAAAGTTTTAAAGACTTTCGCTTTGTTAGTAATGAACTTGAAATGCAGGGTGAAGAAGGCAAACTACGCTTACCAAAGCCTCTTGACGGGCTCACTGTTACAGCCGGTCCTCGCACGGTAGACAAAGTGATTCTTGCAAAAGATGGTGTCACCAGACGCCTTATGGTGAGCTATCAAGGCCAAGAGCTACTCCACCCTGAAATTGCGGCTCTCTATAATCCATTGATAAAAAGTGAAGCGAATATTCGTGGGCTTTTTGATTTTTTAGACTCTAAGCAAGCCTATATTGACTACCGTCCTAAGGGAACTTATCCGCGAATCAGTCTTGCTGATGTGATCGAGGATCGCGCTGATCCAAATCTTCTTAAAGATAAAATTATTTTGATTGGTCAAGATCTTGGAGCAACCATAAAAGAATACGTTATGACTCCTTACTCTCGTGATGTCGTTGCAATGACCACAACCGAGATGCAAGCTAATATGTTTGACACTCTTATTCTGAATACGGCTCCAGTCCAAGCACCCTATTGGCTCAATCTCATTTTAACAACTATCATCTCTTTAATTACAGTTCATATTGTCCTTAGAATGCGTCCGACCAAAGGTCTTTTACTATTGGCAGCAACAGTCGCGGGTTTTAGTCTCTTTGCTTTTTTTGCTTTTTGGCCCTTCGGGTGGTGGATTAACATGGCCCAACCTTGTTTAGCGATCTTTTTAAGTTACTACTTTTTTATACCCTATC
>CAYMKD010000060.1:0-9975 GCA_964390435.1 uncultured Pseudobdellovibrionaceae bacterium
ACTCGATTTTCCAGGCCCATTCGTCTTAAGTTCTTTAAAAACCACTTTCTTTTTAAAGTAGATTGCGAAGACCATTTGCCAATAACGATATGATATTTAGAATGAGTAATAGTTTTTATAATTAAATCATAATCAGATCCAGCATAAATGTGCTCTGGACTTTGAGGAATATATATAAAAGGACAGAGGCTTTTACATAAGTGAAAGAGCTCACTTCCACCTGCTATTTTATTAGCTAACTGTGGGCGCAAGTTAAGCTTTAGAGTCGGAGATAATATAGACTGCCAGTCATCTAAAATTTTTGAATCGTTAGCTGTGAGTAAACCCACATTTGTATTTTTTAAATTAAAAAGAGAGTTCATAAAATTAGGACTTTGACATGCATGCCAAGCAAGAGTTGCTGAAGGTTGAAGAAATTTGAATAAATTTATAAAGCTATAATAAAATATTTTAAAATTATGAGAAGGAAGAGCAACATGAAGAAGGTCAAAACGTTCTTGCGTAAGCCACGGAGTTAAGCTGAGACACTCCAGCCAATTCCATTTTTTAAAATAAGACATGACGATAATATTTTTTATTTCAACGTTATCTGGAAGAGGGCCAGTAATAAGAGTGACACGAGTATTTTGTTTTTTCCAGGTTTCAAGTAGGTTTAAAATTTCTTGGTTTAATTCTGGAGCAAAAACTAAAATATTCTGCACTAATCCCCCAGAGCCTTTAAAATGCGGGGAAGAATTTTTTGGTTTGCTTCTGGAATAGGTCTTTTAGAGAGTTCTTTGGGATCAATCCAATCAAGTTTTAGGTGGTGTTGAGCTTTTGGTTCGCCTTTCCAGTACCTAACTTCAAAAAATAAAATAATAATGCCAACTCCATCGTAGTGGTGAGTGCATGATAGTTTCAAATCACCGATCTCAGCTTCAATACCAAGCTCTTCTGAAAGCTCGCGTGCGAGGGCCTGCTCAGGACTCTCACCCATTTCTATTTTGCCCCCTGGAAACTCCCAAAGACCTGCCAAAGTGTGATTCTCAGGACGCTGACCGATTAATACAAGCCCCTGCTTTTTTATAAAACCAGCAACTACAGGTATCCAGTGATTGCGCTTGCGGGTCATTTAAGTTCCTTTGCTACTTCTTTGAAAAACCCAGGCCCACGAAATACGAGTGCCGAGTAAATCTGAACTAAATCAGCCCCCATTTTGAGTCTCTCTAAAACATCTTCTTTGCTCAAAATTCCACCGACTGAAATAATAAGCTTACCTTTTCTTCTTTCTCCCAAGTGAGAAATGGTTTGCTTTAATAATAGTTTCGAAGTTTCTGCGAGAGGACGTCCTGAAACTCCACCTTCAAGTGGAAAGCGACTTTCACTTGAACGAGAGAGCGTAGTATTAGTTAAAATAAAGCCATGAACCCCTGCACTTATACATACATCAAGAATTTCATTAAACTTTGTGTATTCAATATCTGGGCTCAGCTTTATAAAAACGGGAGTAATAGAGTCCTTAGAGGATTCATCGAGACAGGCTGTCAGGAGAGCCATGAGAGTTTTAGGTTCTTGTAAGTCTCGTAGACCACTCGTATTAGGGCTGCTCACGTTTATAACAAAGGCATCGGCCACAGATTTAAACTTGCGTATTAAATTAATATAGTCGACCGTTGCATTTTCAATAGGAGTATGACGATTTTTACCAATATTTATAAAAATAGGTGTGGCGCGCTTGGGGCCTAGTCGACTCAGTTGTTTAAGAGCGTAGTCAGAACCTTTATTCGGAAAACCCATTCGATTCCAAAGAGCTTCTTGTTTTACATCTCTATCTATAATGCGACCCTGGTTGGCTCTCTGTGCTTTTAAAGTGATTGTGCCAACTTCAACAAAACCAGCTCCCAGAGCCCACCAAGCTTTAACAAAAGAAGCATCTTTATCAAGACCTCCAGCAACACCAAGTCGATTTGGAAAATGGAGCCCACGCCAGTCAAAGGACTGCCATTGAGCCGGTCGTGCTTTCTTACACTTGGCAATGGCTTTTAAGGCCACCGGCATAAGCCGGTGTCCCCATGAGGGAGGAAGCAAGTACCAGGCTTGCAAGTTTAATCTCCTTAGCGAGGGTAAAGGCCACGAAGAAGCATGGCTTTTTCAAGTCTTTGAACAGCAACAGCCATAGCCGCTGCACGCATATCAATTTTTTTCTCTTGTGAGAGTTTGTAACTCGTATCAAATGCTTTGGTAATGATTTGTTTAAGTCGACGGTGAACTTCATCTTCATCCCAGAAGAAAGACATAATATCTTGTACCCATTCAAAATAACTCACAATAACACCACCGCCATTAGCAATGATATCTGGAGCAATAAATACTCCACGCTCATGGAGTATTTTAGTCGCTGTCATAGTTAAAGGGCCATTGGCTCCTTCAACAATCATTTTGGCACGAATTTGATTGGCATTTTTTTCATCAACGACAGCCTCAAGAGCACAAGGTAAGAGGGCCTCTACATCTAAAAGAAGGAGGTCTTCATTGCTAATAGCTTCTGCTTTTGGATATCCTTTAAGAGTTTTATTCATTTTCACATGTTCAATAACCTCGGGAATATCGAGGCCATTGGCATTGAAAATTCCACCAGAAACATCACTAACTGCTAAAATTTTAGAGCCCATATTGTAGGCGAAAAGTGCAGCATGAGACCCTACGTTCCCAAACCCTTGAACTGCAATTGTTTGGTTGGCCATTTTCTTGCCCTGAACTTCAAAAGCTCTCTCAGTAACATAAATAACACCAAGACCTGTTGCGCTTACACGCCCGAGTGAACCACCAATTTCAACTGGTTTACCAGTAACTACTCCAGGCTGGGCATATCCTTGCTCTTGAGAGTAGGTATCCATCATCCAAGCCATAGTTTGTGCATCTGTTCCAACATCAGGAGCAGGAATATCTTTTGTCGGTCCGATAAAAGGGGAGAGTTCACTTGCAAAGCGTCTGGTTAAATTTTGTTTTTCTGTTTTGCTCAGTTTTGTTGGATCAACTGCAACACCACCTTTAGCGCCTCCTAGCGGAAGCCCAAGAACAGAATTTTTAAATGTCATTAAAGCTGCAAGACCAACAACTTCGGATAAATCAACGCTCTCATGGTATCTAAGACCGCCTTTAAAAGGCCCAAGTGTTTGGCTGTATTGGACGCGATAGCCATTAAATACTTTAACAGTGTAATCATCCATACGCACAGGAACAGAAACAGCTATGCAACGACGTGGTCGCTTAAGTCTTTCCATTACGTTGGGATCACAGTTAATAAGTTTTCCAACCTCTTCAAAAGATTGAATTGTATTTAGAAATAGAGACCCATTAAGATGGGGTTCAGAAGACATGATGACTACTCCTTAAGGATATTCCTTAGATAGATAATGTTAGTACATTCTAATTAGTCTTTTTTGTTAGGTCGAGCAAAGCTGCAGCCAGACAAATTGCGCGACGAGTTAGTTGGCGCGTTTTCTATTACTAAGCTTTGTGATAAGTCTAGGAAATGCAGCAAAAAGTAGAGATTAATGAAAATACAAAGCATGAGTTATTATCGAACTTAGGCAAGCTTCAAGGAAAAAAGGTTCTTATCCTGGGAGATATAGGCTTGGATGAGTATCTTATGGGTGAGGTCAGAAGAATCAGTCCAGAGGCACCAGTCCCTATTTTAGAAGTAACTCACGAAGAAAAACGACTTGGAATGGCTGCAAATGTGGCTCAAAACGTCTTGAGTTTAGGGGGAGAGCCCCTTTTGCTTGGGGTTATTGGCGAGGACCGAGCTGGAGAAAATCTTAAATCCTTAATGCTTGAAAGTGGTTTAAAAGATGAGCATTTGATTGTAGAGGCAGGTCGACCGACGACTTTAAAGAGTCGAATGATGTCGAAGCATCACCATCTACTACGAGTGGATCATGAACTAAAACGCTACTTAAGTGAAGCTACAGAGCAAAAACTGATCAATAGGGTTCAAGAGCTTACTCAAATGGCTGATATTTTGATTATTGAAGACTATGCAAAAGGTGTTTTAAGTGAAAGGTGTTTAAAATCTGTTATTAATTCAGCTCGGGATATGGGTAAGAAGACCTTATTGGACCCAAATAGAGCAACGCCAGCTAGCTATTACCAAGGAGTCGACTTATTAAAGCCTAATTTTGATGAGGCGCTGGTATTATCAGGGCTTAGTTTTGATGACTTAAGAGATGATCCAGATAAAGTCATTAAAGTTGGCCAGGCTCTAAAAGATCGTATTCAGGTCAAAGAGGTTATCATTACTGAAGGACAAAAAGGGATGACCATTTTTGCTCAAGAGAAAATCACTAGAGTTCCTACTTATGCTAGACAGGTTTTTGATGTTACCGGTGCTGGAGACACGGTTATTGCAGCACTGGCTTTGGGGCAATCTGCAGGTTTTACTATAGAGAAAAGCTGCATATTGGCGAATTTTGCAGCTGGTGTTGTTGTTGGTAAAATAGGTTGCGTGCCATGCTCCATTGCTGAATTAAAAGAGTATATTCAAGGGCATATTTAAAAATATAATATGCAAAAAAAATGGAGGCCTAAGCCTCCATTTTTAATACTCTTTTGTGTTAATACACTAACTAGTTAGCTGCATAAGGGGGCTCTACAGTTGGAGGAGCCTCTTGTGCCGGTGATTCATATTTTACTATGTCAGTAATAACATTGAGCCAGCCAGTTTCTAAAGAAAAGTTAAGTGGCTCGTAGATAGAGCTGTAGCTATCCAGTGTCCAGCTATTAGTTGGAATCCACAGTGAAATTCCGCTAGCAAAGCTAAAGTCTGCAGATGCTTGATTAGAGATGACCATTGCATCAACTGCTTGACGAACATTTTCAAGATAGCTTGCATCTAAAGAGCTAATGTTTGCATTCGCTAGTTGATCCACAAAACTTTTTAAATCTTTATAGTCACTATAGTAAAAGTTGCCAGTAGCTTGCATAGCAGATTTAATTTGAGCTTTTTCTGGCAATGACATTAAGTGCTCACCAAGTTCGCGAATGCTTTGAACAAGGGTTGGATATGCAGATAAACGAACTGCTGACTGAGTAACGCTTTCATTGCCTTGGCTGCCATTACTGTATGATTCCATATATGTTTTAACTAAAATGGAACCAACATTTTCTGGAGTAGCAGACTCAGCATTATTCCACTCTGTTAGTAGCTCTGTGTATGGCCATCCGCTACCCGGCTCAAGATCTTGTGAGCCGATCATAACATCAACAGCATCTTTCATTTCACCTGCAACTTCAATCATTGCCATTAAGCACGCGTCCATACCTAAAACATCAATTTTATTGCCAGTTTCTTGAGTCACTTCAGTAAGCGCTTGCCCTAGCTGAGCAGTAGTAATGAAGGTTCCAAAGCGATCATCAAAACTAATATCCCATGTACCTACTGTAGAACGAGATTTGCGCCATCCGCTCCCATGATTCCAAATACTTACAAAATAGTGTTTTGCGGGGTATTTTTCCATAGACCATTTAATAAAGTCTTTTAGGTTTTGAGCATTTCCCATGTCGACTTCACCAATATCTTCAACAACAGGCGAAGTTACTTCATTCATATTGTCATCTTTGTGCATTAAAAGACGTGTCACTGTAGGGCGACGGTAGTGAGCCCATTGAACAACTACATTAATACGGTCAGTAGATCCTACAGCTTCCATTTGGTTAAGATCTTCTTCAGTGAAGAAATCTAGATTATTGTTACCATTTACAAAGTTAATGAAAGTCCATTCTTTTTCGACCGGTGCTTGTTCTGCAGGCACACCTTGTGCCCATGTAGTTGCTGACATTGCAACTACGGTTGCTAGAGCAATGAATTTTACCATTCTTTACATCCTTGTTTTAAAGTCACTTCATCGTATTGAGGAAGTGATCGTTATTGAACCCCTCTTAAGGGAAAAAGTATTTTATTGGGCTAGACTTTTGTCACCGAAAATTAGTAATTTTTACACAAATAATGCAATGAGTATAAGTGATTGAAAGGATTAGCGTTTTTAATATGAAGTCAGTGAGGATATGGGATGAGCTAAGCTCACAAAATGACTAGATATCTAGGAAATAACTTGGACCTATGATACAAGCCAGACCCTATGGCAGAGAAGATGAATTTCTATGGTTTAAGTGTCGAAGATCTCAAAGCTTATTTAAAAAATTTGGGTAAAGAACAGTACCGGGCTCAGCAAATTTTTAAATGGGTTTATGAGGGAAGAGTCCATGATGTTAATCAGATGACGAACTTATCTAAAAGTTTTCGTGATGAGCTTCCTAATATTTTAAATTTTGATTTGCCGCCAGTTGTCAGCCATTTGAAAAGTGAAATTGATGGGACTGAAAAGTTTTTATTTGATGTTGGGGATAATAATACTGTTGAAGCTGTACTTATACCATCGGATGGTCGTTTAACACTTTGTGTTTCTAGTGAAATTGGTTGCAATATGGCCTGCAAATTTTGTTTTACCGGAAAACAGAAGTTGAAGCGCCGTTTAAGAGCCGATGAAATTGTAGGCCAATTCATGCAAGTTACTGATCGCATTCAACCAGAGAGACGAATTTCTAATATCGTCTTTATGGGAATGGGTGAGCCGCTAGATAATCCAGAAGCTGTTTTTAAAGCTATTGAAGTTTTACATTCTCCTTGGGGTATGAACTTTTCAAGGCGTAAAGTAACTGTATCTACAAGTGGGCTAATTCCGCAAATGCCTCTTGTTGCTGAACATAGAGTGCGCTTGGCAGTGAGTCTTAATGGTTACAATGATGAAGTTCGAAGTCAGGTGATGCCGATAAATAAAACCTACCCTATCTCAGACCTGCTTGAGGCGTGTCGAGAGCATTATCGTAAAACAAAAGATCGTATTACTTTTGAATATGTTCTTTTAAAAGGTGTAACGGATTCACTTGAGGGTGCAAGACAACTTTATAAAATTACTAAAAGCGTTCCTTGTAAAATCAATATTATTCCTTTTAACGAGCATCCAGGTTCTGGTTTTTTGCGCCCTTCAGATGAAACTGTTAAAGCTTTTCAAGATGAACTTATACGCTTGGGTGCCCATGTTTTGCTTAGAAAAACCATGGGGCGTGATATTTATGCGGCTTGTGGTCAGTTGACTTCCTTTTATCAAGACCATCCAATGCAAATGGAAATATAATTTAAAATCTTTAAGGAGAACTCGATGTCAGAAATTCTTGTTGTTGGTAGCCTTGCTTATGATTCAATTAAAACTCCCGAAAAAAAAGCAGACCGTGCTTTGGGTGGATCTGCAAATTACTTCTCACTGGCAGCATCTTTGTTTGCGCCTGTACGAGTTGTTGGCGTTGTTGGAGAAGATTATGAAGATTCAGACTATGAACTTTTAAAAAGCAGGTCTGTTGATTTATCTGGTGTTAATAAAGTTAAAGGGAAAACCTTTCATTGGGAGGGTGAGTACAAAGAAGATATGAACGAGGCCATTACACGAAAAACAGAGTTAAATGTTTTTGAAAGTTTTAACCCAATTTTGCCAGAGCATTACCAAACTTCTGAGTTTGTATTTTTAGCTAATATTGCTCCTGAACTGCAGTTGCAAGTTTTAGAGCAAGTGAAAAAGCCTCGTTTTGTAGGTTCAGATACAATGAATTTTTGGATCCAATCAAAAAAATCTGAACTTGAGAAAGTTTTAAAGCGTGTAGATGTGGTGCTTATTAATGAGGGGGAGTCAAAACAGTTAACATCTGCAAGCAATGCTATTGAGGCGGCAGCTCGTATTGTTGGGCTTGGTCCTAAAGCTGTAGTTATAAAAAGAGGGGAGTATGGTTTTGCCATGTACACTAAAGAGGGCTATTTCATGTTGCCAGCTTTTCCAATTAGCAAAGTTGTTGATCCAACAGGAGCTGGGGATACTTTTGCAGGTGGATTTTTTGGTTATCTTGCGAGTCACAAAACTGATATCACGCCAAGTACTCTCAAACAGGCCTGCGTAAATGGTTGCATTATGGCTAGCTTCACAATTCAAGACTTTAGTGTGGGAGCCCTAAAGGGACTCACCCGTGCGGCGGTAGACCAAAGGCTGGCTGAGTATCGAAAAATCATTTCATTTAACTAGAGCCAGTTATAAAGAGCCTATTTTTTTATAAGAGATAGGCTTTTAGAGAGTCTAAGTTAAGAAAATCTCAGAGTTTTCCGAAAAGTAGAGCTGAGATGAAAAAGAAAAACAAAGAGCCTGGCGCTCAGCTTATTGATTCTTTGCTAGATGATGTGACGCAGGCCACAGATAGCAAAAAAAGTACATCGGTAACAATACCGCCATTTAAATCTTTGCCAAAATCAAAAAACCAAACTGAGAGCACTAAAAATAAGGATCACCTTCCTGATGCGGGGACAGCAGCTCACTTATGGCAAGCTGCTAAAAAAGGCATTGGATCTGCACAGTCTAATAGGACTGAGGATGATAAAACAGTTTCAATTGCTAGTGAAAATAATCAGAGTGAAAAAAGTTTGGAACGTGATGATGAAAAAACAATTGCTGTTGCTGGTGCAAATAAAAATAAAGAAGTGTCCTCTGAATCTGTAAAGGTGAGTTATGGACAGCCAAGAGCTTCTGTGAGAGTTGAGGCAACTCAATCCTCAGCTTCAGTGACCTCTCCTGAAGTGTCTCTTGCACAGGCTGAGAATTTGCATATTGCGCAGCAAAGAATTTTGGAGCTTGAAAATGAAGTGGACCGTTTGCGTGAAGAGAATGAAGAACTAGCGAGTGCCGGGGAGATTCTTAAACAAAAAAATGAAGAGTTGAGATCTCAACTAGCCAAACTTGATGACAGCAAGCTTGAAGCTTTGCAAACATCAAATGCTGAAATTGAACTTCTCAACTCAAGCTTAATGAGTAAAGATCATGAGTTAGTTCAGTTAAAATCAAAAGTGGAAGAGTTAGAGTTTAGACTGCAGCAGGACTTTAAGAAAATTCGTGTTCGCGAAAGAGAGCTTGAGAACCGCCTTGAACTTGCGCGTCTAGAGAAAACAGCTTTAATGCGCGCTAAGGATGATTCTATTCTTGATCTTAAAAGGCGACTTGATCAACTCAGTGCGGAGAGTGAAAGCTATAGACTAAAGTGTCAAGAATTGAATAAACAAATTGAAGGGAATCAGGATCAGTTCAAAAGGACAGTAAAGGCTTTGCGTCTAGCTCTGTCTAATTTAGAAGTTAAGCATGATTCTGTTGTGCCATTTAAAAAAGCCGAATAGATTGTAGTTATGAGTGCTGATACGACTTCTTCTGCCAATCCATCAATAGAGAGTAAGCCACAAAAAAAGATCAAACTTATTATTAGTGATTTGCATTTAGGGCGAGGACGACTGTTGCCCAATGGTGGTATTAACTCACTCGAAGAGTTTCATTATGGCGAAAAACTGGTTGAGTTTCTTCATTACTACTCCTCTTCTCAGTACAAAGATTACGAAGTAGAACTTATTATCAATGGAGATTTTTTAAATTTTCTGCAATGTGATTATAAGGGACATTTTTTAACAGTGATCACTGAAGACATTTGTCTAGATATTATAAAGGGTATTGTTGCAGGCCATACAAATGTATTTAAAGCTCTAAGAGAGTTTGTTGCAAAACCCAGTCGAAGCATTACTTACGTTGTGGGAAATCATGATCAAGCTATGTTATGGCCCGCCACAAGGGCTTACTTAAATGAAATTTTAGATTACAAAATTCGTTATAAAAATATCGTATATTTTTTTGATGGAGTTCATATTGAGCATGGTCATATGCACGAGGCGGCTAATCGTTTTAATCCACGCAAGTTTTTTTTAAAGAGGGATTTACCGGAGCCTATTCTCAATTTACCCTTTGGTTCACATTTTTTTGTAGATTTTGTTTTACACATTAAGCACAAGTATCCCTATGTAGATAAAATTCGTCCCTTTTCAAAAATGATGCGTTGGGCTTTAACCAATGAAACCTGGTT
>CAYMKD010000061.1:0-9964 GCA_964390435.1 uncultured Pseudobdellovibrionaceae bacterium
TTCATCTTATGCACAATTAACTCTTTATTTAAAAAAAACTTATTGGGAAATATATTCCCAAAAAATAATTTGCTGCAATAAAAAATAAGTATCAACTATTGTCTTATCAAATCAATAGCTCTGCAAAGGAGATCTTTTGAAAAAGCTAGGTGTCTTATCTTTATATGTCTTGATAACAAGCTCTTTTAGTTATGCTCAAAGCTCATTTTCCTTTCCCTGCAATCATACTAGCGAAGAGTCCCTAATTAACTTCATGTATGAAGGACAAGAATACCCGTCAGAACTTATTGGGACAGATAAAGTAGATTGTTTTGGGGGCACTCGTGCTGTGACTCCAAAACATAAGATAGCTGTCTATGTAAACTTTAATATAGAGGGTACAATTGACCTAAAACCTCTAGAGGATAGTTTTGCTGAAATAAAAGTATTTGAGAGACATAAATACAAAAAAATAATCATTGTTGTAGTTAGTGATGACTGGATGATTTGGCGAATTGGAGAACTCATTGACTGGTCTCTTAACTCAACAAATAACATCTTTTTTATTACAGAACATGTTTTAAAAGAAGGTCGATTTGATGAAGCTGTTTCGACTCTTTACTCATCAAAACTACCACCACTCTTAAAACCTTAATTTAGATCTCTTAAGACTCTTCGTTAGGAGCAAAACCACGACGAAGAGTGTTTTCAGTTACACAACGAGGCTCTAAAAATTGTTTTAAATAATCAGGCCCACCCGTCTTACTGCCAATGCCTGACATTTTAAAACCACCAAACGGATGACGATCTACTAAGGCCCCGGTGATACCACGATTAACATATAGATTGCCAACCTCTAGCTCAGCTTTAACCTTGGCTATATTTTCTGGACTACGTGAAAATACGCCTCCTGTGAGAGCATACTCCGTATTATTGGCAATACTTATGGCTTCATCTAAATCTGCAGCCTTAAGCACCGCCAGAACAGGTCCAAAGATTTCAGATTGAGCAATGTCATCAGTAGGCTTCACATCGGCAAATATCGTTGGCCCAACAAAATAACCATCAGTTGAAACCTCTCCCTCAAAAAGTAATTTATTTTGAGTTTTAAACTTCTCAACACTTTTACGAATGCGAGTGTACGCCTCTTCATCAACAACAGGTCCATAATAACAAAATGGATCCATAACTGAAGAAACTTTAATACTTTTAACTGCCTCTACCAATCTCTCCACGAAACGATCATATACTTCTGCAAGGACAATAACTCGGCTACAAGCTGAACACTTTTGCCCAGCAAAGCCAAAAGCTGAATAAAGAACACCATCAACGGCTTCATCTAAGTCCGCATCTGTATCAATGATCACTGCATTCTTACCACCCATTTCAATAATACAACGCTTAACATGAGTTTGACCGGGTTTTACGTCACTCGCAGTTTTTAGAATATGAAGGCCTACTGCTTTTGAACCTGTAAATGCAATGGTAGAGATATCTTTATGATGAACTAAGTATTCCCCTACCTCTTCCCCAAGCCCTGGTAAAAAATTAATAGTTCCCGCAGGTAAACCCGCTTCTCGAAATAAATTCATAAGACCAGCGGCAACCAGTGAACTTTGCTCTGCTGGCTTCATGATAACGGTATTCCCTGTCACTAGGGCCGCAGCCGCCATGCCACATAAAATGGCCAACGGGAAATTCCAAGGGGCAATGACCAAACTCACACCACGAGGATGATAGTCGTATAAACTGACCTCTCCGGGAACCTTACCCACTCTTAATGGGCGAGAGAGCTCACGCATATGACGAGCATAATACTTACAGAAATCAATTGCCTCCGCCACATCTCCATCAGCTTCATCCCACGGCTTACCAACCTCTATAACCTGTTCAGCAATGAGTTTGAAGCGATCCCTAATCATCAGCTCTGCAACTTTATCTAAATAATCAGCACGCGTATGGGCCGGCGTTTTACGCCATTGAGGAAAGGCTTTTTTAGCCGACTGCACCGCCAACTCTGCTTGCTCTTGGTCAGCAAGAACAATGTCAGCCACAATTTGATTGGTCTTTGAAGGATTATTTCTCTTTAAAGTTTTTAAACCACTCAATTCTTGGCCATTAATAAATGGCTTCACTGTATAAGGAATTTTATTTAACTTTTCTTTAAGAGCAAGTTCCACTCTTTGACGATTCTCTTTAATTGCAAAATCTTTAAGGGGCTCATTATAAAACCTAGCCTCTTCTTTGAGCTCAGCACTTGTGGGCACTAATCCTTTAGCTGGATCTTTAAGAAGTTTCTCAGTGGACATTCCATCAGCAAACTTGGAACGTAGAAAAGACTCATTAGATGTGTTTTCTAAAAGTCTGCGTACCAAATAAGCCATTCCAGGCAAAAGATCTCCAACAGGAGCATACTCTCTGACTCGAAAGCCCATTTCTACTAAAGCTTTTTTAATTGGATCGGCCATGCCAAAAAGCATTTGGAGCTCAAAAGCATTTTTAGGAAGCCCTAATTTTTCTGCATGAATAATTGCCGCCGCTAAAGAGCGCACATTATGAGATCCAAAAGCCCCGCGAATCCACTGATAATTATCAAGAAGGTAACAAGCACAAGCTTCATAGTTAGCATCCGACTCAGCCTTATTTGTGTAAACAGGAATGGGCCAACGTTTTTGCTCAGCCTCGACGGTTTCAAAATCCCAGTACGCTCCTTTAACTAGACGAATAGTGAATGGCGTGGCTCTTTCTTGTGCAAACTGCACAAGATCTTTAATATCAGAGAGTGAGTCTCGAAGATAAGCCTGGATCACACAACCCCAATGAGCATAGTTGCGAAACTCTGGCTCCATCAAAAGTTCTTTAAAAACTTCTAAAGTAAGGTGCTTAACTGCATACTGCTCCATATCTAAATTCAAAAATACATTTTTTGCCATAGCATGACGAAAAATCGGTCGCAGTCGTTCTTTTAAAATATTTTTAGTGTCTTCCCATGCTTTATCATTAATTTGTGAGTACAGAGCCGTTAGCTTTACTGAAACATTTACTTTAGGGATTGGCCCATTAGCATCCTGATCAATTTGCGGAATTTCTTCCCAATTAGCGGCATCTTTGGCCAACCAATCAATGAGCTCCATGTATCTAGCTTGATAATCTTGAGCTTCTTTTTCGCTCAACGTGGCTTCGCCTAAAATATCTACTGTAAAACAAATTTTATTTTTTCTAGATTTTTTTATATTTGGTAAAGCCTCTTGCGGATTCTCACCGGTGATAAACATTTTTGCCATCTCAGTAACATTTTTACGAATGACTCCGGCCATTAAACCTGGAGCGAGAGAGCCTATACCTAAACCAAAAGTAAAAATGGACGGCAGATCCCCTCCACCTTGTGCAAAGTATTCTTTTAAATGTCTAGAAACCTCTTGGCTTGAATTAAGAGTCGGAAGCACATCCACAAAACGAAACATCTGCGTTTTGAAATGTTCGTTCTTCATACTCCATTCCATAATACCGCCATACCAGCGATCTTTACTGAAGATGGAGCCTTTGCTTTGACTCTCCATACGTCTAAAGATTTCTTCACCCTTAGCATGTATTTGCTCTTGTAAGTCCTGCACGATTTGCCTTTCGAATATTTTCGGCGGATCTTCGCTCTGTTAGAGAGTAAATTCAAGAGCTTTTCTAAAGATCCAGAGAGGGCCCACAAAAGTTGTAGGAAACCAGGTCAACGCAACGCATAAGCGCGTTTAACTCACCTGCCAATTTACGGTGATGAACTTTTCTATTTCAGCTCTGAGTTGATCACCTGGCTTAAGGGGACCGACACCTGCGGGCGTGCCAGTTAAAAGTAAATCAAATGGCTCTACTGGAAAGATTTTTTTTACATAATCAGAGAGCTCTTGGGTTGTAAAAACCATATCTTGGGTGTTACCAGCTTGTTTAAGCTCATCATTGATCCACAATTTAAATCCTATATTTTTTAGCTCTGAGAGATCTTTAATTGGAAAAAATTCTGAAACTGGACAAGCTCCCTTAAAGGATTTTGCCATGGTCCATGGAGTCCCTGAATTTTTTGCCTGTAATTGCTGATCTCTCTCGGTTAAATCTAGAGCTAAAGCGGCTTGATGTATTTGTAAGTTCTCATCCCACTGCAAGGCAATTTCAAGTTCGTAGTGAATATTTGTAGCCCAAATAGGCAATACTATGTCGCGATTACGGACCACACAACTGCCCGCTTTTAAAAAAATCAGTGGGATTTTAGGAATCTCATTGCCAAGCTCTTTGGCATGATCACGATAATTGCGTCCTACTGCCCAAATATTACGAATGATGTTCATCAAACCCGCCTTGCTCCATGAGATGCCATAAACCATCACGAAGCTCAAAACTTAAATAATAAGCTTGTGGCCAAAATCTTGGCAGTCGCGGATCTTCTATAGATACATTCATAGGCAAAGAGTTTAAAATTTCTTCTAAAACATCTAAATGTGTACATACTACAACCTGATCACAAAGAGGAGGCACCTGGGTAGTTTGTAAAATCCACTTTCCTACTCTGTGAGAAAAATCAATTTGCTTCTCCTGATTTTGTCTCTCTAAAAGTTCATCAACAACTTTAATTGGACACTGCAAAGCCAATGACAAAGGCATCAATGTTTGCTCAGTTCGCTTTTTTCCCGAAGACCATAGTTGAGTATGACCGGTCAATTTATCTTTTAATTGATCAGTTAATATTTGTGCTTGTTTATGTCCCACAACAGACAGACCAGGGTCTAGTTCAATATTACTATTTTTTTGCGCATGGCGAAGAAAAAATACCTGCATTTAGACTAGTATCATGAAGTGAAAATAAGGAATGTTCAACAATAAAAACCGAACATGCTAGGCTAAATGAGATAGAGTCGTGGAGGTTTTCTTGGCGTTAGGCAAAATTTTATTTTCGTTATTAGCAACTTTAGTTTGGGCGGGAGCTATAGGCAATATAAGCACAAGTTTTTTTACACAAAGTCAAAATCTCAATGTCTCTAACTACAATTCAATATTTAGTGAAGCTCAGTTACAAAAAGCTCTTGATTCCGTAAGCTCAGGAGATCCTAGTTTAGTTCAAGGCTTAAATAACTTTAACACTCATTTTTGTAACCTAACTCATGAAATGGATGGGAGTACATTACGACGTACAACATCTAAAATATTTGCTATACCTGCATCAAACACCTTAAAAACTGCCAACGATGTTGCAGCATTATATACTTCCCACTTCTCAGCTCCTGCAGTGGGATCCTCTCTAGCAACAATACAATCCTTTATTTATGCTCCTGATAAAATTCTAAATTTTCAAGTAGGTGACCAAGCTCCACCTATGAAAGAAGGCACTGATCGAAGAATTAAATACTGCCTCGATGCGCCTTTTGTATCTTATCGTTGTAACACTTTTAACTACGGACTAAGAAAGCTAGATGATAAAACAAGCGTAATTTTTTCTTCATTAAACAATATGGAAGTGGCTCAAGATCCAAAAGCAATCAAGAATAATGACCAGAGAAAGAATCGTTATAAAAGCGGATCTCAAGTTATTTTAATAAAAGAAACTGAAATAAATGGCCAAAAAATATTTATGATTGTAGATAAATCTACTACCGATACGGCAGATAGAGATACTATTGATGAGTTGAATGAATATAAAGATGACGCCTATGAAGGTGTATGCAAAGATGACGCAAAAGTTTTTGTAAAGAAAGCTGCAGCTACAAATATAGATATAGCCAGCGAATTTAAAAGTCTTGGAACAAAAAAAAGTGGAGCTCAATCACAATGAGAAATTTTATAATTTTATTTAGCTTAATTTTTAGTTTAAAATCTTTTGCTCTTACATATGAATACAAAGACTTTAATTTACAACTCAAAGATAGTTGGAGTGTTCTTGAAGGCTCCCCCAAAGAACTAGAGGCCGTTTTATTTCCATTACCTAATAAAAACTCTGACCATGGTGCTGTCATAGTTAAAATTGAGTCTGCAACAAATGGTAACCCTGGGCTTCTAAGTTTATTACAACGCTTCAATAAGGAAAATTCTGATAAAAATATAGATAAAAAATCCATTTCAATTATCAATCGTGGGCCCTTTACAGCAGGGAGCAATAAGGGGTTTTATATTGAATATCAATTAAGAGCTGGTACCGACTTAAAACAAAATATGTGGGTTATGTTCCCTCACAATAAGAAGAACTATTTTTTTATTTACATTGCTCCTCAGAAAGTCTATCAAAGTACTCGATCTGAAGTTTTAGAGGTTATTAAATCTTTAAAATTTAACCAATAGGAGCTTCCTTGCCAGAAAATGCACCTAGAGTTCACCGCTTTATTAGCAATGACCTCACTCTGAGAGCCTCAGTAGTTGATGCGACAAATGTAGTTAAAACCATGCAAAGTATCCAGGACACCCAGCCACTACCCACAGTCGCCGTAGGACGCGCCATGGTTGGAGCTTTATTAATGGCTTCACAGCTTAAAGAAGACCAATCTGTAGGAGTTTTAATTAGAAGCAATGGCCCTATCCAATCCGTTTATGCTGAGGCTGGCTTTAATGGTCAAGTAAGAGGCTATACGCCCAATTCTCATTATGCTCCAGCAAGCTATGCTGATGGCTTAAGCTTAAAAAAACATGTTGGTATTGGCCTTTTAACAGTCGTACGGCACTTACCCTTTCAGCGTCTACCCCACCAAGGTACCGTTGAACTTGTCAGCGGAGAGATCGGCGATGATATTGCTCACTACTTAAAACAATCTCACCAAATTAGAAGCCTTGTCTCACTTGGTGTTTACCTAGACACATATGGCAAAGTACGCAGCGCCGGTGGCATTATCATAGAAGTCATGCCTGGAGTTGAAGACGAAGTGGCTCGCAAAATCGAAGACAATGCGCTTAAAATAAAAACAGAACTTTCAAAAGAACTTATGGCAGGCAGTAAGCCTACCGATTTAATTAAGCCTTATCTTGAAGGTATTTTATATACTGAACTTCCCCATGATCACCCCATTGTTTACCATTGTCCTTGTACAAAAGATCGTGTCTTAGGAGCAATGACTGTTCTTGGAGTTAAAGACTTAGATGAAATGATAGCTGAAAATAAAACTACCGAAGTCGTCTGCCAAATGTGCGGCAAACCTTATGAAATTGAGGTCGCTGAATTACAGGAAGTTCGCAACGAGCTTCATCGTCAGTCACTAAATTAGTGTTTTATTGATTGATCATTTTGCCACATTCGCTGGCGAAAATCAGTATAACCTGTTGACTCTAATAATCTCACAGCCATAGCCATACCAAAACCAAACGCCATTCCCCCAATATGAGCGGCGTAGGCAATGCCCCCCATCTCAGCCGGCTGAATAATGATACTTGCTAAGTCTGCAAAAAAACATATTGGAAAAATCAGCCATGTCGGTAAATGCACAAAGCCAAAGTAATCCTTAAATGGACCAAAGAAATAAAAGAAGCGAACACGAGGGCGCACCTCTAAAGCCGCATAAAATGCAATTAAAGCACTCACCGCACCACTGGCCCCTATGACAGGTGCTGTGGTAAAACCCGTCATTGATAAAAAGGCTTGGGCTCCTGCGATCCCACCACCTATGTAAGTGGCAACGACCCACCCACTCCCAATTCTTACCTCTAAAGCCGCAGCAAAAAGTAAGAACACAATCATATTACTAAGCAAATGAAGAGCCCCAGCATGTACGAACTGATAGGTAATCCAATTGCGCCAGCTTGATGAACCTGCTGCTAAACCATAAACTGTTACTGGACGTTTTTCATTGATCTCTCTGAATTCTTGAAACTCCCTTAGCCAACGAGCAATAGCTACTTGATCTCCACTGTACTGATACTTATCTCCTACCTGCAAAAAATCATAGTCTCTAATAGCCATGAAACTTAAAAGTTCTAAGGCTCTGCGCTCACCTTGCTCTGCTTGATGACGAATAATTTTCTGTAGACCGATGAGTTTTTTGTTTTCAATTTTTAAATATTGTAAGTAAATATGACCTTGAGTAATAAGGACTTCGCTATCCGCTAGCTTTCTGCTTATGCTAGCTTCTGTTTTCATCTGTTCTGGGGCTATCATGAAAAAAATTAAAGTATTTAGAGCAATTATAATCCAAGTAAGTGGAGCCAGATAAAATGATTTTACTCCATCAAGAAAAGGAAAAATCATAAATGACCATACTTTTTAATAAGATCTTTTTTAATAACATCAAAGTCATCTTCACTCGCTGGCAAACGCCCTAAAAATTTACTTGATAGATGGTTAAACTCTTTGAGAATTTGCCACGCCTTTTGAGGCTCTTTAGAGAAGTAGTAAGCTTGCACATACAGTGAATAGTCTTGAGGCATAGGTTTTTTAACCTCTAATAAACGATTGCTTAATTCCTCTGCTAACTGATAATTCTTTAACTTTAAAGCATTCACCAGCAATGCTTGTCCAAGACGCTGCCAATAAGAATCAAAGGAGCTTAACTCATCAAAATACTTCGAAGACTCTTTTGTGTCTAAAGTCTGCGTTTGAGTTAATTGCAATATAGCCTCACTACGAATGCTTTCATCAAGATCATCTTGATCTAAAAGCTTTTTCCAAGCTTCGATAGATTGTTCAGGCCTTTCAATTGATAGAGCTTGTGCTTTTAAGTAACTCATGAGTTGCTGGCTATTGACATCACGACTTAATTTTAAAATTTCATCAAGAGCGTTCGGCGCACACGATTTTGCTTTTGCAATGGCAACAAAAGCCTCAGCCTCGAGACCTGATTTATCAGAATCTTGCTCTTTCTCTAGCATATCACAAGCTGTTAAATCCTGATCACAACCCTGATTAACTTGATCTTTGCAAAACCAAGTTAACATTTGATGTTTTTCCTCTAAACTTAAGTGCGTTAACGAACCATCAAGAGTACCTTGAGCTCTCTCTTTAAATCCCATGGATGCATAAGCGTGCATTTTCTGCTCACTAATAAATCCTGCTAAAACATCTATTTTCTCAAGTGAGGATATAAGTCTTAAAGACTCCTTCGGACTGCCCAACTCATTGAGCCGTGTGACTAAATAAATTTGACTAGATAAGTTTTTTTGCTTTTTTAATTGAACTAATAAATGACTTTTCAACTCTTTTTGAGCTGAAAGATTTTGACTTAACAACTGACTTAAAGTGCACGCATCAATATCTTGTTTAGATTCACAAGCTTTTTGAAAGTACGCCTTTGCCTCTTCCGTATCATCAGAATAGCTAAGACCCTTTGCCAAATAGGCCCAAGCACTTTGCGGCTTTCTCCACAGTGAGAACTCAGCTTCTGTAGCAAGACAGTCAGAACCTATGACTTTTCCTAAAAATAAGGCTATAGCAAAATCAAGCCTCTCGTAACTGATTTTATCATTTTTGCGATAAGTTTCACCTACAGCCTGGCATAACTGTTCTTCTTCCTCTAAATCTTGTGCTAGATACTCATAACTAAGAGCCGATTGAATAAGTGGTTTAGATGTTTTAAAAACAAAAAAACCTGCAAAAACAAAAGCAGTCAAAAGAAAGGCTCGGATAAATGAAGACTCAAGAGGTAATGGGCCTGGCTCTAATTGTGGCTTTAAACTAGTTACAAAAGTATCACTGGCGCGATCGTGCAACAATCTTCTGTGTTGATGAGATAAGATTTCAAGAAAAGGTAACGCTAAACATAAAATCTCAAGCCACCATAAAAAGCTTCGCAGAAGTGATTGTCCCCAACTTGGATGACCACCGTCTATATTTACAACACGAAGTTTCAATAAACTTTGTCCTAAAGTAGCTTGCCATAAGTAAGTGCATATGACCTGGTAAGAAAATCCACATAAGCACGCTAAAAACCCTATCGTAAATAAAATTACAAGCATCTCCGTTGAGCCTTGAGAGATTATTGACAGATTTGTTACATGCATCATCCAAGGAGATAAAAGTAAATATACAAAG
>CAYMKD010000062.1:0-9900 GCA_964390435.1 uncultured Pseudobdellovibrionaceae bacterium
CTCTCAGTAACTAGTAATGCTAGTGATTTAACTTTAGATGTGGCTGAGGGCAATTTAAGCCTGGCTAACATCGGCGGCACTTTGCCTTTAAGTAAAGGCGGCACTAATGCTAATATCACTGCTGCTAATGGTGGTATTGTTTACTCAACAGCAACTGCTTTAGCTGTTACTGGTGCGGGAAGCTCTGGTCAAATTTTACGCTCAGCTGGTGCGGCTGCTCCTACTTGGTCAACGGCGACTTACCCTAGTACTGTTGCTGCAAATGCTTTACTCTATGGTTCAGCATCAAATGCGGTTTCTGCTTTAGCTTCTTCTAATAGTTCAATACTTACAACAAATGGCTCTGGAGTACCGTCTTGGTCTACACTATCAAGTGATACTTTTACTCAGTACGCTCTTTTAGCTGGTCGTTCGGGGGGGCAGACTCTTTATGGTGGTACGGCCGCCTCAAATAATCTTACTTTAGATTCTACTTCTAATGGAACAAAAGGTTATATTATTTTAGCTCCAGGAAGCGGTAATGTTGGCATAGGCACGTCCACTCCTGGTTCAAAGCTTGACGTAAACGGATCTATGTATGCAAATTCTGTAACAGGTGCATCTGTAACAGCTCAAAACACCAGTGGTGCTGCATATTCAACAACAAAAGGAAGTGCCGCTGACTCTTACAGTTACTCGGCTTTCCAACTGGCCAACACAGCGGATACTAAAAACTGGATGATTCACTATCGTAATGGTACGACTATTGGAGCCGACATTAATAAACTTATGTTTAATTACTACGATGGCACTACCTGGTCTGACTTCATGACAATTACTCCTACTGGCAATATTGGTATCGGCACAACGGGCCCAGGCGAAAAACTCGAGGTAAACGGTAACATAACGGCCTCAGGTCGCATAATCTCTAGTGTATCTACAGATGCAGATGCTCTTTCTGCGTTAACCGTAACTTTTGCTAATACAAATATGGTTCGTGCAACTGCTGCTTCGGGCACTTGTGGCACCTTAAATATCACAAACACAACTGCTGGTGGTTCTTTTACAGTGACTATTGTGAATGCCACAGCAACTTGTACAACAATTCAATGGAATGGATCTACTGCAAATGTCAAATTGCCTAGTGGCTACACTGGTGGCGAGACTGTTACAGGCGTTGTTTACACAGCCATAGACGATGGCAGCAAGCTTTGGGTTTCTTACGTTCCATTCTAGTTTTACTAAGCTTCGCCCCTGCGCGTCGGCGCCGCATAGATGGAAAAGTCAAGACCATGATCGAGCTATTTTTTGCTCCTATGGTTTGACCTCTATAAAGGATTATAGGAAGATTTTTTAATGAAGAAAAAACCTTTACTTTCAAATACTGGCCGTCGAGAGTTTTTATCTAAATCCTTTGGCTACTCTCAGGCCCTTGTTTATCTTAAATGGTTAGCTCCGCTTAGTTTTTTTTCGAGTAAAGCCTCGGCCGTTATTCCTTTTGCTTTTTGGAAGAAAAAGGCTACCACGACAGCCTCTGGTGAGGTTTGGAGTTGGGGTGCGGCCGTTAACGGCAAGCTGGGCAACTCAGATGATTCTACAAACTATTCTTCTCCAATACAGGTCGGGGCTCTAACAACATGGACAGCTATTTCCTCTTGTGCAGATAGTGTTTTGGCAGTTAAAGTCGATGGCACTCTTTGGAGCTGGGGTCACAATAGCCAGGGGACACTTGGTCTTGAAGATACTTCTCATCGAAGCTCACCTGTTCAGGTTGGCTTAGGAACAGCCTGGACCTCTGTGGCAGCAGGTAGGCTTCATAGTTTTGGATTAAAATCTGACAATACTCTTTGGGCCTGGGGCAGGAACAGCGATGGTCAGCTTGGCACAGGAGACACCACGAACTGTAGCTCTCCTGTGCAAGTTGCAGGTACATGGACAAAAATCGCTGGTGGTTCAGACCACTCTCTTGGAATAAAAACAAATGGCACTCTTTGGGCTTGGGGCCTAAATACTTTAGGCCAACTTGGCCTAAATGATATAGTTTCTCGTTCAAGCCCTGTGCAAGTCGGCTCAGGAACAACTTGGACTCACATTTCCACTTTACAAAACTCCTGCTTTGCTCTTAAAGCCGATGGCACTCTTTGGGCTTGGGGTGATAATCAAAAGGGGGCCCTTGGTATTGGTGATATTACTAATCGCTCCTCTCCAGTACAAGTCCCAGGATCTTGGCTCTTGGCAGCTTCTGGTAGTGAGTGTGGCTATGGCATTAAAAGCGGCGGCACACTTTGGACCTGGGGCAATGGTGGCTCTAACCGCACTGGCTTGGGCGACACCACAGACCGCAGCTCTCCTACACAAGTGGGTTCGAGTACAAATTGGGCTTCTCTAGCTGCAGGAACTGATGCCACAGGCTATGGTATTAAAGCCGATGGCACCCTTTGGGTCTGGGGCCGTAACGCCGCAGGAGAATTGGGGCTTGGCCTTTCCACTGCCTCTAGAGTTTCTACTCCAGTTCAGGTGGGCACACTTACCACCTGGCTTAAGATCACTGGTGGCAAAAGCTTTGCTGCTGGTATTAAAGCTCCTTAGATGACTCATCCTCTCGTACAACAAGTTTTACCTGCTCTTGAGTTTTTAACTAAGGCTGAGGAATACCAACAGGCCCGTAGCCTTCTTTTAACCACTCTTAAATATCTGCCGCAAGATCATCCAGAAATCACAGATTTTTGTGCTCTGACTTTGCACAAAAATAAGTTTTATAAAGAAGCCACAAGATGGGCCCAAAAAACCTGTCAGCTTTTACCCAATGAGTTTGAACCCCACTACAATCTTGCAAAATGTCTTAATTCTTCAGGAGAGCCAGCGCTTGCTGAAAAACATATGCAACTTGTCGTCAACAACAGGCCTGATTGGGTTGACCCGCAAATTGATTTAGCGGTGTATATTTGCGCCCAGGGTCGCTTTGATGAGGCCTATCAGATTTTAAAAAAAGCTAAGATCAAACTTCCCCCTGATGATCGCAATCATGATGTCATTGAATTTAATAGTGGTTGGCATCAGTTGCGAGAAGGACATTTTAAACAGGGTATGAAGTCCCTTATGATTGGCCGTAAGCTGCGCATTTGGGGCGCTCACTCACATAAAAATCCAAAACCTAAAATTTTACCTGGTATGGATTTTACAAATAAGCGTATTTTAATTATTGGTGAAGGCGGCGCTGGCGATGAGATTATAAATGCTCGCTTTACAAAAACAATTCAAAGTCGCGGCGGCCATTGTATTTGGTGCAGTCAACATAAACTTGGTTCAATTATTAGTCGTATGCCAAGTGTTGAAAGCACTGTTGAAAAAAGGGATATAGAGCAACTTTCTTATGATTACTGGGCACCTGCAATGGATCTTGTGCAGCTACTTGATTTAGATTTACCTGAACTGCCGAATCAAAGCTATTTAAGTGCAGCACCTGAATATATGAAAAAGTGGCAAAAAATTATTCCTGATAATAAAAAGCTACGCATTGGTTTGCGTTGGCAAGGCAATCAGCTTTATGAAATGGATTTGTATCGCTCTGTCCCTTTTACTGAATTTAATCATTTTTTTAACATTTCTGATGAGCTTGAGTTTTATTCCCTGCAAAGAGACTCTGCTCTTGAAGAGTTAGATCCAAACTCTCCGGTTGTAGATCTCTCTCAAAAGCTTGAAAACTGGGAAGATACTGCTGCTGCTATTGCTAACCTAGACCTTGTCATAACTAGCTGCACATCCATTGCACATTTATCTGCAGCCCTTGGTAAAAAAACCTGGGTTTACACTCCCATTAATAGCTACTTTATCTGGGCTCTCCCACAAGACAAGTCTCCGTGGTATCCTGATGTGCAGCTTTTTCGACAGTCCAAGTTTCGTCAATGGACCGAAGTTACAGAAAAAATGACCCTTGAGCTTAAAAAATTATTAGCTATAAAAACTAACAACTGCTAGCCAAACTAAAAAAGCTCTCGTATGTTGAATCCCTGAGAGGGTTATATGAAGCTTAATTTAGGTTGCGGTTTTAATAAGCTTGATGGGCATGTTAATATAGATAGCGATCCACTTTGCAAACCTGATCTTCTCTTTAATTTGGAAGAAACACCCTGGCCAATAGAATCGGACTCTGTAGACATTATTTATGCTTCTCATGTTTTCGAACATCTTGGCGAGTCTTCTCGATCTTGGCTTTCTATATGGCAAGAACTCTGGCGAATCTGCAAATCTGATACTCAAATTGAGATCCACGTACCACACCCGCGCCATGATAATTTTTTAATTGATCCAACTCATGTACGCCCTATCTTTCCAGAAACCATCGCTATGTTTGATCAAATGCGCAATATTCGTAGCTGGGAATCTCAAGGGCAGGAAACCAAACTCGGCCTAATCACAAGGGTTGATTTTGAGGTTGTCGATGCAAAGTTTAGCCTTGTAGATCCTTGGGAAAGTGAACTTAAATCCGGGCGTATTTCTATTGATGAAGTTCAACGAGATATGTCTCTCTTTAATAATATTTGTAGCGAAATTCGCATTTATATTCGTGCTCATAAACCTATGCGAGGTGAGGACTGGATTAAGCAGTGGGAAAAAGTTCTTAAATAGCGCCCATTTTTGTTAAAAAAGTCCTTCTGAAAAAAAGTTCAACAGCTGTCTCAAAATGAGATGGTTTCTCTTCTCTTTTAAGCTTTATGGGCCCGTTAGCCTTGGCACCTTAATTGCTCTATTTGTAAGTATGAGCAAGATTCTAAACCTTTTATTTAAAACAAGTCGCTTACTCCTATTAACTATTTTATTTACGGGTCTCTCGGCGTTTGTTTCTAAAGAGCACAATGTTTGGAAAAATGTTGATGGCTCTTTAATGAGCTCCCCTTGGTTTGATTTAAAAACAGGTTGGCCCTTAAAAAAGAAACAGTATGACCTACGATTAGAGGAGCTTGTGGTTTCTACTTCAGCCCCAGCGCTTTCTCGATCGCAAATCCTTGCTGACGTAAACGAGAGAATTGCTGTGGAATTTAATATCCCAGATGGCTTTGAAAACCGCGTTGGTTTTTGGTTTGATATTTATAGCCTTTATGATTCAAAAAAATACATTATTCATCACAGAGACTACCCGTGGATTGTTTATGAGGTTTTCGATGCCGATGAGATTTTTGAAAAAAAACGCGCCACTTGGTTAAATAGAGTTGAGGCTGACAAAAAAGCCGCTCAAAAAAGACATCAAATAGTTAAAATACTTAAAAATTTAAGTAGAAAAAAATCTTTTGATAAGCTCAGTGATGATGAACAGCAAATCTACGATCTCTTTGCTGACCTTCACGGTTCGAAACAAAAAATATTTAAAATCGCAGCTAGAAGTGTTCGCACTCAACTTGGACAAAAAGATTTTTTTATTGGCGGCCTAGTTAATAGCGCGCCATACATTCCAGTAATGGAGGAAATTTTTATTCAAAAGGGTCTGCCTCGTGAATTGGTACGCATCCCACTAGTTGAAAGTAGTTTTAATATTAGCGCCCATTCAAAAGTAGGAGCAAAGGGTGTTTGGCAAATTATGCCCGCAGTAGGCAAATCTGGAATGCTCATCAACGACCGAATTGATGAGCGCATGTCCCCACTTAAGTCTACAGATTTTGCTGCAAAGCTTTTACGATTGAACTATAAAATTCTTAAAAATTGGCCTTTGGCTGTTACTGCTTACAACCATGGAGTTGGGTCATTAATCAAAGCTACCCATAAAATAAAAACCAATGACCTAATGACTATCATAGACAAATATGAGGCCGATAGTTTTCAATTTGCATCGTCTAATTTTTACGCTTGTTTTTTAGCTGCTTTGCATGCTGAAACTTATCGTGATCATTTGTTTCCAGATCTTATTTTGTCACCTTCTCTAGATGTGAAACAAGTTCATTTAGCAAAAGCTCAGCGACTCTCTGAGATCTTAAAAAAATCTGGCTTAAGCTTAGAGCAACTAAAAGATATTAATCCTGATTTAAAAAACAAAAATATTTCAGCTAGAACTTCTTTACCACGAGGCTTTAAGTTTTTTGTGCCTTCACAAAATTTACTTGAAGCTGAAAAGGGCTTTATCGTTAGAGACTTTGCTCAAAACAAAGAGGATTTAAAAAGTCAAAAGCCGGTACTGTAAAACATTAAGCATTCGGCCATCTACATTTATAATTTGTGAATGGATTTTTTCAGTCTTTTTTCCTATAACCACAACTGTAGCTGCTCCGTCCGGCACATTAAACATGACAAAGCCGCCCCCAGCCACCCCCTTAGGGCTGACTCTTCCTGCAGCATCGAAGTAAACAATATTATGAGCCAAGTAATCTTCATCGCCCGCTAAATAAACATCATAATCTTCATCCTGCACAAAACCCACAACACGACCCACATAAGTTGCATCATCAATTTTTACTTCTGAGCGCAAACTATCAAGCCATTGCTTGCGAATCATTGGTACATGCACATGATCCGTATCATCAATATAATTATGAATACTTTCTTCGTACTCACTGCCGCTTGTAGCCAATAAAAAACTCAAACGAGTTAAGCGCGGCAAAAATATTTTTGTTTGTCCTGAGACTTGTAAAATTTCCTGCTGACTTTGAAGCACCAGCTCTGCATTGATAGGCTGGCCAGTAAAAGCATCATAGGTTTTAATACTAACAGGGTCCAGTTGAGTTGAGTGCCTCATTGTTACCTGACTCACCACCCCTGGTTCTACTATTGCATTACCATGACTAAAATATTTTTCATTTTTATGGGCAATGATGTGATGAAATCCTGGCTCTAAATTAATAATTGCAAAATAACCACTCTCCGTCGTTGCCGTTAGATTGATGTCCGGTATAAGTAGTCGGTTAAAGTATATCACTTTTTGATTTAACGCATTTTCAGATTCTACCTGTACGCCAGCTACTGCCGTATCTCCATTAAATATGCGCCCCCAAATGATTGCTTCTTGACTTGGTTGAGCCTCTTCACCGGTAGCTTCTTGTACAAGATCCCAGAAAGCTTGCATCATGCTATTTGGATACAGATAAACATTTGGCGTTTCTCCCATAACACTAATAGTTTTGGTCGGCCAAAAACCTGTGTTTTCGGCTCTTAGCTGCATTTGAGATCGGCCACTTGGGCCTGGAATCTGAAACTGACCATGGCGATATACTTGCCCTTCTATTTTCATGTTATCTGCAATTAAATGTGCTTTGGGCAACGGTAGTTCATTATCTCTTGTTGAGTAGGCAGAGAGAATTTGACCACTCATATTTTCCATAAAAGGTTTAATTTTTAGTTTTAAACCAGACAAAACACCTTTGCTTGTTAAATTATTGGAGGTATCTGATAGTTTTAAAACTCCGCGTCCCTTAATTTCACCCTCTTGAGAAACTAAACTAGCAATTAAAACACCGTTTGAGCTAGCGGCGTCCATAATAAATTCAGGACTGGTTGGGTCAACTTCGGCAACCTCTTGAGCAATGCCATCACTTACATGCCAAACCTCTATGTGGTCATTTCCAGTGTGAGCAAGCCCTCCAGACACTTCCACAGAACCACTCACATTTACCGGGTCTTGCGACAGCGGAGCCATCATTGCAATTGTAGTTGACGGTGAACCAACAAGACCTTGTGTACTTAAGCCATTGTCATCAATGTTGTTAGATGTTTTCATTCTTGCATCTGCATACGATTTTGGAGCTGCAACAACTGTCGCTTGTGGTACCTGTGTTTGCCCCTGCTTGCCGCGAATGTAAATACTAGAAGGTTGGCCTTGTTCTTCTTTTATTTCAGATAGTTTTTCTTCTATTTGACCGCCATGTGCTGGCTGACTCCAGTCTTGTGATAAAATAGCGTAGCGTTCTTGGGCAATTTGTAGTCTTATTTTTTCTTTTCTACTTAAATCACTATCCTTTAAAACTTGAGCTACTGTTCTTGATGGCACTTTTTGTTGTTGTGCTATAACAAGCTCTTCAAGCTGTACTTGAGCCGTTTGAGGTTTTGTAACTAGCATTTCCTCAACTACAACCTGACGTATTGGCTGCTGTGCCAATAGCTTCAAAAGATCTTTGTTCGAACTTCCAACAACAAGATCCACACTTGCTTTTGTTTTCGCTTTTGACCATTCGTTGAGTTTTTGATCGTCATTAATAACTTCGTTAAAAGCAGAGTAGGGTGGAGAAGCTTGATCTATTTTAATAACAATTTCATCATTTATTTGACGAAGCTCACTAGAAGCTATTCGAGAAGGCAATAAAATTTGCATGAGCGAAGCCGCCGCAAAAATAAGTTGCGCAAAATGATTTAATAAAAGCTTTACTACTTTTCTCTTCAAACCACTCACTCCTTGAGTAGTCACACGTGAATAACCAACTACTATCTTATTTAAAATACTCTGAAATCGTCAATCACATTGCGGTCATCGCGACTTTGGACAAGACGACTTTTAATAGCCTCGGCATATCTCTCAGCACTCGACTTATCATAGCTATCATCTTCGTATTTGCCTCTTCCAACTCGCCTCTGTACAAGAACCTTAACTTCAATGATATAGGGTCGTCGATCTCCTAATACCAACACTTTAACTATGGCTCTCTCTTTTGCTGTTTTGTAGTCAAAACCATAGCCGTCACCGTAACGACTAAAGTATTCTGAGCTAAGCTCTCGTCCGTTAATACTTTGATTTTTAATTCCACCGGGAATTGATGCAGAAATCGCTCTCTTAATTTCAATTAAAGACTGAGATACCTCAGAGAGTCTCACACTCGACGATTGGCAACTGCAAAGTACAAACAGTAAGCTTAAGAGATACGTTGTTTTTTTTAACATAAGCCAGACCTTTGTCCCGTTTAAACCCTAGACTTTTGGCTGTTACTAGTAACACCGACGCACTAAACTGCGAGCAATCTCGTTCCCTGTCCTAGAAATTCTATCATTGGGTCGCGACCTTGTCCTTTAGAAAGTTCATTAAGGGTCCTTTTCAGGATGGGATGAACGTATTGACCCCAAACTTCAGCACTGCCTACGGTAAACAAAGTTACGCTGTGTAGTTCCGGATGGGGCAGCGTTAATTGAGGAGTTAACAAAACCTCGTCATCTAAAGCTAGCAAATATATTTTTGTTTTATGATGCTCGGGTTTTTCAGAACACTTCACTTCAATTAAAGCACTCTCGCTCAAAAGCTCTTCTGCACCTAGCTCAGTTGAAATTTTAAGCACGATCCAAAGCTGTGCATTTAAATCATTTTTTAAGTCACTCGTATAACGCTTATAAATTGAAGAAAGGGCTAAGACCTCTGCAGAATCTTGTAAAAGTGTGATTGCCTTTTTAAGAAGTATCAAACCATCCATGAAATCAACAGTAATAGCGACTAACCCACGATGCTCTGTCATTTAAGAAGGTCCGCCATGTTGTAAAACCCTGGTTTTTTCTTAACAATCCAATGAGCTGCTTGACAGGCTCCCTTGGCAAAAACTCTTCTATTTAAAGCTTGATGCTCAAAACACAACACCTCATCTGAACTTGCGGCCCAAACCTGATGAATGCCGAAAATTCCTCCAGCTCGAAGTCCAGCTACTTTAGGCAGCCGTCTTTGTGTAATGCTCTCTAAATCTTGTTGCAGCTGTTTTGCTGTTCCGCTTGGGTTATCTTTTTTATGTCGATGATGCCAATCGATAATTTGCAAATCAAAATCTACTGCCGTGTTTAAAACTTTTAGGGCTTGGCGAAGCATCGCAATGCCAATAGACATATTGGGTGCCCAAAAAACTGCAGTTTTTTTTGCGGCCAGTTTTATTTTTTTTTCCTGAGTTCGATTAAGCCCCGTTGTTCCACTCACTATGGGAATTTTGTTTTTGCTGCAAAACTCAAGCGCTTGTTCAAATAGTTTAGGGC
>CAYMKD010000063.1:0-2373 GCA_964390435.1 uncultured Pseudobdellovibrionaceae bacterium
GCATGAGCTTGAAGAAAAAAAAATTAGTGTAGATATCTTAATAAATAACGCAGGACTTTTAACCGGTGGACTATTAGAAACTCAACCTATCCAAGATATTTATAAAATGTTTCAAGTAAACTTAGTTGGTCTGATTCATTTAACTCATGGAATTCTGCCAAGCATGCTTAAAAAAGGCCAGGGAAAGATTGTCAATAATGCAAGTGTAACAGGTGTGATGCACTTTCCTTGCGCAAGTACTTACTCCGCAGCTAAAAGTGGAGTTATAGCATTTACAGATTCCCTTAGAATTGAAACTAAAGGAACTGGAGTCAGCACTCTTACTTTACTAACACCTGGAATTAAAACTCGCATGTATGACGAAATCGATCCACTTTATGGCAAAAACTTTAGCGTTGATCTAAGTCGTGGCGGAATGTCTCCTAAAAAATATGCTCTGCAAATTAAAGAAGCTATTTTAGAAGATTTAGAAGTGCTCCGCCCACAAGGCCAAGTGACCCTCCCCCTAAATTTAGCTCAACATGTGCCTAAGGTTTTTGATTGGATTATAAGCAAGAAATTTAATCGCTAATTTTTTACTTGTACTTGAGCATTATAAAGGCTCAAGAACTAAAGTTCACATATAAAATCTCTAATCAAAACTTTCTCATGCATGGGATAAACACAAGCTAGTTTAATATTTTCTCCAGCTTGAATTTTACGACATATATTAAGAGCCTTGGCATAAAATTCAAGCTGAGTAAAAGCAAGCTCTGAGTTCTCAGGGGTGCCTGTTTTATAATCTACTACCCAAGCCTGGTCGCTTTTATCACGTCCCCATAAATCAATTTGTCCGCGCACAGCTTGTCCCTCAATTAAGCAGGTGAAACCCCACTCCACTTCACCACAATCAATAATTTCTAAAATAGGAAGATGTGTTTGCTCTTCTAAAAAATTTAAGGCTGCAAGAATGCGGGGTTGATTTTGTACAAGACGACTTACAGACTGAATTCCATGATACTTTATAGCTTCAAAAAGTCGATGTGCCTCAGTCCCAGCCTGTGCTTTTTGTATTCGTTTTAAAATTTGATTCTTAAAACTTCCTTGTGGTGCAATCTTTGAAGTCTCGAGTAAAGAAGTAACTGATTTGATTTCTTTTTCATGATGAGAGTTTACCTGCCAGGCTTTTCTAATTGTGGAGCTTTTCTTTTTTTCTAAATCAGCTGTTAAAATATTCCACGGTCCACGACTCACTTCATAAGTATAGTTATCTCTCTTAACTAAAGGCTCACTTAGATCAAATTTTATAAGCTCCGCCCACGAGTTTGACTTCAGAGGCTCTTGCCAGCTCATAGTCAAGCTTTGCTTAGCCCTAGTTGCTGCAACATAAAGCAGACGAGCTCGCTCTTCTTTATCACGCAAATTAAGCACTTCTTTCCACTGAGCTACCGGAGGTAAATGAATCGGCCCCTCATCACCAATCATACGTAAACACCAAGCCCCAATATCTTCACACTGAGTGAGCTTGTTGATTTCTGGGCTGCGCCCCTGTCCACCCATAAAGCCAATAATAACATGCTCAAACTCTAAACCCTTAGAAGCATGCACGGTCATTAAGTTCACACGATCTGGTTGAATAATCGGTTCGGCCTCACTATCAGAATCAAAATCAGCATTTATTTCTGCTGCTGAATTTTCAATGTATTTTAACGGATTAAAGTTAGCTTGTGTTGAGAGTTGCTTTAATTGAGTTACAAGCTTCCAGAGGTTGCTTTCTCTCTGACCTGTAAAATCATGAAAGTGACAAAAATCTAAAAGACCTGTTTCTTTAAGCATTTGTTGCCAAATTGCTAGAAAACCTCTCTCGTTTGAGAGTTCTAGATATTGCGCAAGCCATTTTGTTTTATCTTTTATCTCTGCAACAGAAGTTTTAAGTGCTCTTTGCCAATAACTACCTTCACCTTCATTAGCTAAATGATGGAGATGCACATCTTCTATATGACACCAAGGAGATCTTAACAGTTCTAAAAAGTTCACATTATCGTGCGGGTTAAGTAAAAATTTTAGCATGGACAGAGCATCTAGGACTTCTCTTCTGCGCCAATACCCCCCTGAAGAATGAAGCTGTACTGGAATCTGTACGCGATCAGCGGCTTGAGCCAATCTAAAAAGATCTTGGTTTTTACGTGCCAAAACACAAATCCCAGCTGGTGACACACCACCGGAAATAAGTTGAGAAATCTCACTTAAAATAGCTTGAGTTTCCAGTTCTTCATTTTCATCATCTTCTGAAACCACTAAAAACTTAGCAACAGGTTTAGAGTGATTTTTTTTCTCTTTAAGTTTTTCTGGATGAGGCTCCATAGGTTGAAATTGCGAACCCAGAGATTTTGC
>CAYMKD010000063.1:2383-9798 GCA_964390435.1 uncultured Pseudobdellovibrionaceae bacterium
TGCCAAGTCATTTATAAAATATAGTAACTCAGGCTCAGAACGATAATTGATAATTTTATAATCCGGTTGATGACCCGTTTTTTTAAGCCAATTCTCCTTCTCAATAAAAACTTCACTGCGCGCCCCACGAAAGGCATAAATACTTTGTTGCGGATCCCCGACAATAAAAGAAGGACTTTGGCCAATGAGCTGATTAAGAAGATTTACTTGAAGAGGGCTTGTATCTTGATACTCATCCACAAGCCAATAGTCCCAATCATTAGAAAAATTCGTAGCACTCTCTGCATGCTCTTGAATCAATTTAACTGAGAGTAATTCTAGATCAGATAAAGTAATTCGTTGAGAATTAATTTTTTCTTCTACTAGTTTTTGTGAAAACTCATCAGCTAGTTGCTCAAATAAAAGACTTAATCTTTCATGAGCTTGCCAAACTATTGGATTAAACCCATCTTTTGTAAGCTCTTTTATGTCACTTACTAATTGCCTATACTCTTCACCAGAGGCAAAATTTTTGACTATACCTAACCGGGCCCCATGCAATATCCCTACAATACTATTATAAGCATCGCTCCAAGGCTGATTTAAAGCATTGGAAATTTCACCAAAGTATCTCTGCCATTCTTTTAGTGATTTATTTAGTTCTTCACTATTAAGTAATCCCAACATGTGAGTTAGGCGTGGCTTAAGAAGAGATATTTTTTGTTGTATGTCTGACTCTAAATCTACTAATTGAAGTCTTCTTAATTCTGATCGTGAAAGTTTTAAATTATAATAAGATTTTAACATTTCAAGAACATCAGAAAAACTCCACTGAGTTAAAATTTCTTCGTACTCATTATGTTCTTTTAATAATTCCTTAAGAATCCGCTTTGATATAAAAGTCTCTTCGTTATCATCAAGCAGGCGAAAATGCGGATCAAGTTCAATATCTTTGCCATAACGACTTAAAAACATGCTGAGCAGACCATGAATCGTTGTAATATGTAGATTTTGACTATTAACATATGAAAGAAGCTCAGGTGCTTGCATTTGCACTTCAATTAAAAGTCGATCCCTGATTTCTTTAGTGGCCTTTCTGGTAAATGTGGTTACAACCAATCTTGGATAAGTTTTCTTATTGGCCTGAAAGTGCTTTATAACAGCAATAATATTTTCAATTAGGCTTGTGGTTTTCCCAGCACCAGCCCCTGCTCTGATCACACTATTTCTTAATTCAAATGTGGGGCTCGACATAAGCGACTCCATCGACAGCTTTGACATGTTTTTAGATCTTTGGGATTTGCTGAAAATTCACCTAAGGATATTTTTTCAGTAACTTGATTTACTTGTTTCCAAATAGCTTCTAAGAGCCCCTCTTTTTTATTAGCTTCAATGTAGTTCTGTGAACGCGTGGGATCATATAACAAAGTATCAGCAGATTTATCTTTAAAACCACCGATGAATTTTAAATCTTTAAACACTAAATACTGAGCCGCCACAACAGGTTGTGCTGGAACTCCCTCCACTAAACCCTTTTCAGCTGCATAGGCATATATTGCCAATTGCACCTGAGTATCTTTGAGCCAGTTAGAATAATTTTTTAAATTATTTTTAGAACTCTTATAATCAATAACAAAGAACCCTGTATCTGCAGATTGGTCAATTCGATCAATAATTCCTGAAAAATGCCACGGGTGAGCTTCGGATTCTTGCAAAGATGTGCTTGAATCTAACGGATTAAAGTAAAAATTAAATTTGCCTTCCGTAGCCACTGTTTTTAACTTTAAAAAGTCTTTTCTTCGTTGACTCTCAAATTTTGCAAAATCTAGGGCAAATACAACCAATCTTTTAGCAAAGAGATTTTTTAACTCACTGGCAGCAATAAGTATTCTTTGTTCATTAAAAATATCATGGACCATTTCAAAGGCCAGAGCCTCATTTAACTCTTCCCAAAGATGATCTTTTACAATCCTTTCACATATGGAATGCAGAATGCGTCCTCTCTCGGTAGCATGGATTTCTAAATCAATATCAAAATGGTCTTCGAGACGAAGTATTTTTTTAGCCTCCACGATAAATGGACAAGATAAGTAGTCTTCTATGGTGGAGGCTGAGAGCCTGAATTTTTGCTTCAATTGAATTTTTGACCGTTGCAAAAGACCTAAATCTTCTTTGACTGCTTTCATTCTATCTTCGGCCTCAAATTGTGATCTATTGCGGTAATCTGGCCATTGAGCTTTTAAGTCCGAGCTCTGCAGCTCATCCCAACGAGTTTGCCCAGGCAAATGGCTCATAATTTTCTTAGTCGATTTGTTCTCTTGAGATTGATAACCCTCAAGCCAAAATAAATCTAGGGATTGTCTCTCGCCATTAAAATCAGTGAGCGGGTACATATAAACATCATTTAAATTAAAATCTGCAAGCCACTTAAGTTCAAATTCACGGTGATGTTGATCTGGATGGTTTAAATAAAAGCCCAAGTTTAAAGCCAAAGAGTCCATCTCTCTTCCTAAAATCTGGGTTTTAGACCGCTTTCTTAAGGCTTTGTTTGAAAGTCCTAAAAAAATCCGGTGACTTACACTTAATGATTGAGCCGACATCAAACTAGTTACTTGTAATCCATTACTTGTAGCAGGTTGAGTTTCAAACTCTTTTTTAGATACAGTCTTTGCTAAATAATTGAGCCATTCTTGCGAACTTAATTCAACCCCAGATAAAGTGGATTTTAAAAAGTCTCTTACTATGAGCTCTAATGACTCTAATTTATCCATATCTTGCCACTGCACAATCGCCCAAGTAAGCCACTCTTCTCTTAAAACTTCTTTACTTGGTGGTAAAGATTTAAATTTTTCATAAACCTCATTGGATCTTTGCAAGTCTTCTATATCAAAAATTAAAGCAAAAACACTTTTAAATTTCTCAAAGCGTGGAAAGCTTGATCCTTCAGAGCGATAAATAGGAAGCTCAATATCAGACCTCGTAAATTCTCCACTCAAAACACGAAGTTTCATAATCCAAGTCATCACTCCGGGTAAACTCTGTAATTTATGAGCGATGCTTTTATTATAAGCAATTCCCTCTTCGTCGAGATACGCATGTAGGACAGGCCAGTAGAGTTCAATATCAGGCGCAATAATAGCCATTTTTTTAAGCTCTATACCTTGCTCTAAATAACTTCTACATAAGTGAACGGCTTGTTTAACTTCAGCAAGCGCTGAGGGCATTTGATAAAAATATTTTTTTGCGACTGTTGGCTGTTCCTCATCTTCTAACTTTACTTTTTCATGAGGTCTTGCCAATAAACTATCAAAAGGTCTTAAAAGCGGATTTTTTTTAGACCACTCAGGACTTGGCATGATCACCGTAACTTCTTGATTTTGACTTAACTGCCAAATCAAATCAGCCTCGATTTGCAACATTTCACAACCTAAATCAATAATTAAAGGGCGCGACCACATTAAATCTGAAGGACTATTATTGAGTAAAAATCCACCGAGCCATTGTGGAGTCAATATTTTGTGTTCTAAAAAAAAGTTCCAGACAGATTGCGCGGCATAAGCCCAGCTTGACCAGCGCTCTCGGCTATTCGGCTCAGTTTCAAACCATTCTTGCAATTGCTCCATTCCTTCTGGATGTGAAAGAACTGGCATAAGCTCTTCTAAATAAGAAAGTACTGTGCCTACTGTGTTTGATTTTAAATTTGTTAATTTTGTAAACTGAGAGCGCAAATAAACTTCGCAAAAATCTACTGGTAATACTTGATAGTCTGGAAAAGTTTGAACCCCTATTTTATGCCACAACTCACTGGCTCTTAAGATAGACTGATCTTCAAAAAAACCTTGTGATTTAATAACAAAGTCTTGCAATTCAAATTTAGATCTTAAATCTGATACAATCCAGGTTTGAATATTCGGATCAAATTTTTGAATGATTGATTTTTTTTGCTCAGGCTTTTTAATCTCAACAAGCTTTAACATAGAACCCCCAGGGCTCTAACGTCTTTTCTTAAGCTTTCGTTTCTTACCACTTTGATTGAGAATATTAAAATCAGGGTCAAAAGACAACTCCAGTGTGAGTTGCGCTTGGTAACGACGATCTTCTTGCTGTCCTGGATAAACTCCCATTTCCACACCATAAGTAGCAACATCAAATCGCAGCAACCAAAAGTCAACACCTACTCCGTAGGTATAATACCCTTGGCTAAAACCACCTCTAATATCTAATATAGGTAGGCTTAATTCAGCGCCTACATGTAGCTTTTTGCCTAAATTTTCATCTCTTAAATTTATATGCTTATAATCCAGTGCAGTACTCAAAGTCATAAGCGGCAAGTCAAACTCTGCGCCAACTCCGACAATTTGCTCATCCTTTTGCGCAGGAGGTGCACTTGTACCAACATCTTTTGAAAAAGTAGTGTAACCAACATCTTTCCAAACAAAAGACACTGTTGGTTTTACGATATCTCCTGGAAAGACAAAATTTAACCCCAAGTCCATACCAAGCGCTGTTCCTCTATTATTTAAACTTGATGTTATATCTGATGTCTCACCTGTTGCCACAGTTCCTAAGCTTACAACTTGCTCAGAACCCACTCTCACAATACGCTTTCCAATAATTCCCAAATAGGTCATTGGAGCAATTGGAAATGCCCCACCTATCACAAAACCCGTATCATAGATATACTGAGGCGTTAAACTTGGATAAGCCGGATTATGCATTACAAAAGAAACATTTCCTGATAAATAAACCCCAACACCGAAATAAGGAAGTGCCAGAACTGATTTTCCGGCATAACCTAACCAAATTTGATCACCATAGAAATTTTCTAAATCTGTTGTGCTTTGATAAGAACTGATTTTATCTGATATTTCAGTATAATTTGTGCCACTTAGCCCCACATTTAAGTTTAACAAAGTCCAATTCATTCCTCGTACTTTGGCAAGACCCGCAGGATTATAAAACATAGTGTCTGTATCATCCACAATTGCTGTGTAAGCATTGCCCATACCTAACGCACGAACAGATTGACCATACTCATAAATTTCCGTGGCACTCGCAGATGCAAAAAAAATCAAAACACTCAAAAAAAGTAGTTTGTTTTTTATGGACAACAAGTAACCACCAGAGGATCCGTACAAGTTCCAATACCCACATCACTCGTACTTAGGATGTCACGAAAGGCAGCTACGTCATCAGTAGTTACATCAGCTACAGCAGTGCGACCACAAGGGTTATTTCCAGTTCCAGCCTCAATAAGATTACATGCATCTTGAAATTGACTGACAGCATCCGTTGTTCCACCACTTCCAACAGAAGTGATATTTTCTAATAACAAGCCAAAGCCAACAACAATTTCTTTGATTTCATCATCTTCAAAATAATCTTGACCAAAAGCAGGTGCTGATGAATCACACGCGTTAAAACCTGCATCAACAGTTCCATCCCCTAAGCTGTTCGTGCCATCTCTATCTGCATTATCACGAACATAAGCTCCCAACTTTGCCATCATCAGAATTGCCATAAAAAGATTATCATCTGAACTTCTCAAAGCTGCTGTAGCACCAATCGATATGACTTCTCTTTCTGCTAAGGCACAATAAGAAGGTGCTACTGTCTTATCGACAAAGGCACTCATAAAAAATTGAAACAAAGTTGTACTACTGGAGTCACCATTACTTATAGTATCAAAAAAAGATAAGAACTTGAGTCCACATTGCCCTGCTAATGCGCCAATATACACTTTGCGTACATCGTATTGAGTTTTAAAACTATCACTCATAAGAGCAAATTTGTCTAATGCAAGCAAGAACTGACTATCATCAACCAAAACTTGAGCATCATGAAAAAGTGCTTCATCTGTTTCTTTATTTGAAGTGTTACTTAAAATATTATAGCCACAACCGCATAGACTAAAGACGAGTAGTAATAAAAAAATAATTTTTGAGTACATACTCTTAATTTACAGCAAATATGACTAGAAACGGAAGGCAAACTTGCCAACAACTCGACGATCTTCTCGGGTATTATCGAC
This sequence comes from uncultured Pseudobdellovibrionaceae bacterium, assembly GCA_964390435.1. Lineage (GTDB taxonomy): Bacteria > Bdellovibrionota > Bdellovibrionia > Bdellovibrionales > Bdellovibrionaceae > CAYMKD01. Next base: position 8,394 of record CAYMKD010000063.1, read on the forward strand.
TGTACCAATTTCTTCACCGTAGGTAGCAAATTGTAATTGAAAGTTCTCTGTAGCAAACTCGATTCCGGCAGTCCAGTAACGCTGATTTAGTCCGGCTCTTAAAAAGATAGCGTCATACAGATTAAGTTCCGTGCCAAAGTGAATTCTCTTCATACTATCTGTTTCTTCTGACATGGTCGTTACGCCTTTATATTCAATCGACCAAGACGATCTTGCGTGATTTGTATGAATTGGGAAAACAGCAAGACCAACGTCTACATCTTGAACTAAGGCTGTTGGTTTTTCTGCTGTGTCTAATTGACCAGCAGATGTAAATTCCAAACCACCGACATTTCTTGCCACAGCTGCGATAGTTGGCAACCAAGTCCAGGGAGCTGTTAATATGAGCCCAACATCTGTACTAAAACCAGCACCTGAGCTTGCGTGATCTTGAAGATCTAAAGAGCCAGCAGGATCAATTGCTTTATGAATTTCAGTGCGGCTAATATACTTTCCACTCACGCCTAATTTTATACGTCCATCAAAAAAGCGAAAATTATAGCCAATGAGTGCACCAAGATCGTTTGTATAATCTGTTTGCATAGCTGTACCATCAGAGTTCATTTCAGCATCCATCGAGTACTTTGCAAACAGCCCTAAACCAAAATTCTTAACAACAATTGAAGGGAAAAGCTGCGTGATTGCATGAAGATGCTTTTCTCTTGAAGCATCAGTTGTTGCATCTACTTCTGTTAAATCAAAAGGCTGAGTAAAAGCTTGATTAAGATATAACCCTGCATTGGCCGTTGATGCATGAATTTCTGGATCTATTAAGGTTACAATTGTGTTGCGAAGTTTACCAAGACCTGCTGGATTATCTAATAAAGCTGTTTCGTCATTTACTACAGCGACTGTTACGCCACCCATACCAAGTGATCTAACACCATTATAAAATTCATAGCGCTCTGCTGCAAATGCAGAAGAGAGTATTAAAAAAGCTATGACCGAGAAACATCCTTGTCTCATACCGTTTACTTGTCGGCCAAATATCGAATCAGGTTGAGACATTTTGATAAAAAAATCGTCTTAGGTCGAGTCAGTTAAGTTGACTAGCCCAAAGGACCTCGACTCTTAGTTAGCTTTAGTTGAAAATATAAAGTGATACTAAAGACAATCCGACATTTGATTTACTATTAATAAAGAGCTTTATTAAAAACTTTGAGGTGTTAAATGCGTTTATACTTTTGGCTGCTTTCTTGTTTAGTTGTCTCTATCATGGGCTGCAGCGCTAGTGATGTTGATAAAGTTGGTGAAGCTCAAGATTGTCTTGATAAAGCTACAAGTGCCAATGCTCAAGAATGTGTTGCCAAAGTAGATGGTATTGAAACGAAACAAGCCTACGTAATACGCTGTGCTGGTGGTTTTA